>NZ_JBFUKU010000256.1:0-7470 GCF_056400685.1 Pseudomonas sp. P5_A12
AGGCACCACCGCCTTCGACATGTTGAGAGCGCCGCGAAGGCTTACGTCCATCACCAAGTCGTAGCCTTCATCATCGATATCCAACAGACGTCGTGACTGACTAACCCCAGCGTTATTGACCAGGATGTCGACTTGCCCGAAAGCTTCGATGGCTTGCTCAACTACTTTTTTGCAACGCTGTGAATCCCTCACGTCGCAAACAAAACTTTGATGAGGGAGGCCCAGCGCGTCGGCGGCGATCTGAAGTTTGTCGGCGGCAATGTCGAGAAGAACGATCGTGGCGCCCTCCTCTGCAAACCGCTTGGCAATCGCCCAACCGATGCCGTTTAGCGATCCGGCTCCCGTCACCAGCGCTACTTTGTCCTTGAGCAACATATCGTTATCTCCTCCTGTGACCGACATTCGCCGGCGCCCAGGCTCAGTGAATGTGCAGCCCGCCATTGACGTCGAGTACAACGCCCGTTACGTAGCTCGAGAGGTCAGACGAGAGGAAAAGACAGGCGTTTGCGACATCCAAAGGAAGAGCTAGGCGACCGAGCGGTGTAGCGGCCAATGCTGACTGCCGACCTTCGTCAGTGAGCGTGCCCATGAGTAGCTCGGTGTCGACCAGCCCCGGAGCGATTGCGTTGACGCGAATACCGTCGGGCGCCAACTCGCGAGCCATTGCCTTGGCAAGGGTCTGAGTTGCTCCCTTGGCTGCCGCATAATGGGGGCCACCCAGCACACCACCACCCCGTTGAGCGGCTACTGATCCCATGTTCACGATCGCGCCGCTGCGCCGAGCGCGTAGATGTGGCACTACTGCTCTGGACATGTTGAACGCGCCACGCAGGCTGACGTCCATCACCAGTTCGTAATCTTCCACCGTGCTTGCCATCAGCTTGAATGGCTGACTGACACCGGCATTGTTGATAAGGATGTCGACCTGTCCAAACGCCTGGATAATTGAGTCAACCGTACGTTCACAAGCATCGGGGGAACGAACATCGCAGCTATAGCCAACGCTGCAATTTCCGAGCTTGTGAACTGCAGCGTCAATCAGATCCGTATCAAGATCGAGTACCGCAACACGAGCCCCGTTTTCGATGAACAGCTGGGCGGTAGCCCAGCCAATACCCTTCAACGAAGCGCCACCGGTGATGATGGCGGTTTTCCCTTTGAGTAACATGGTGATCTCCCTTGTTCTTGTTTTCGGAGAAGCCGTGATGCGCTCAAACGATGAGGATTACCGATCCGCTGGTCTTGCCTGAGGCAAGATCTTCGTGAGCGGCGCCCGCTTCTTTCAGCGGATACTGATGGTCAACGCGAATGCGCAAATCACCCGACTTAATCAACGCAAAGAGCTCGCTTGCTCCTCGTTGGAAATCAGCAGACTCGGCGACATAATGCGAAATGGTCGGACGGGTGATGAACAAGGATCCCTTGTTCCGCAGGTAGGCGAGATCGATTGGAGCAACGTCTCCGGATGCCCAGCCGAACGATACGATCAGGCCGAAGCGCTGTGCGCAATCCAACGATTTTTCAAAAGTTTCCTTGCCGATGGATTCGAACACGACACTCACGCCCTTCCCATCAGTAAGCCGCTTGGTGACACCCAGAAAATCGGCTTTTTCGACATCCACTGGATGAGCACAACCATATTCTTTGAGAATTTCCGCTTTCTCTTGACCAACACAGGTGCCGATGACATTGGCGCCGAGATGGGACAGCCACTGACAGAGGATCAGGCCAACCCCACCAGCCGCCGCGTGAACCAATACCCAGTCGCCCGGCTTGATGTCTTTCAGGCGTGTGGCCAGGTACCAAGCTGTAAGCCCCCGGAACAATGCGCCGGCAGCAGTGATTGAGTCCAGGCTCTGGTCGGGCAGCTTGAACACTCGCTCGGCAGGGACATTCCTTTTCTCTGCATAGGCCCCAGGCGTCAGAAAGTGGTAGACGACTTTGTCGCCCTCAGTGAGTCCGATGACCGATTTTCCGACTTTTTCAATGACCCCCGCAGCGGCGAATCCCAAACCACTCGGCAGTTTAGGAAGCGGAAGCAGGCCGGAACGTAGCTGGGTGTCAATGAAATCCACACCCACGGCTTCCTGGCGAATCTGAACTTCGTTATCGCCCACCTCAGGCAACTGGATTTGTTGCCACTCAAGTACTTCCGGGCCACCGGTTCGCTCGACAATGAGTGCGCCTACTGAATTGCTCATTCTGATTCCTCGCTTAAAAGTACGTGGGATTTGTTATTGCGCTGTCCAGCCGCCGTCCACCATCAAACTTGCCCCGGTTACCATCCGAGCTGCGGGGCTGGCGAGGTAAAGAGCTGCACCGACGATGTCCTCAACTTGGGCCATATGACCAAGAGGGATTTTGGAGACAAGAAATTGCTGTTTTTCAGGCGTGTTGACGATGCTGCGCACAAGGGGTGTATTCACGAAAGTGGGAGCAATGCTGTTGACCCGCAGCCCGCGATCTGCAAATTCAATCGCCATCGCCTTAGTCAAGCCTTCAACGGCATGCTTGGTCATGCAGTACACAGTTCGATTCGGAGAGCCGACATGGCCCATTTGAGAGGTGATATTGATGACCACGCCTGGGGTGTTCGACTGCTTGCTCAGCATTTTCTTCGCGGCCGCTTGAGCAGTCACAAAGCATGCTCGAACGTTGAGATTGAGCATGGCATCCAGGTGTTCGTCACTCACTTCCACCATCGGCTCGGGGAAATTTGTGCCAGCGTTGTTAACCAGGATATCGAGGGCGGGAAGCTCATTGATCAGAGCACGTATGGCGCCGCTGTCGGTCACGTCACAGACCGCAACGGTTGCCTGACCGCCTTGGGCGCGGATGTAAACGGCGACAGGGTCAAGAGGATCCCGGTCGCGGCCAACCAAGATGACATGCGCACCAGCGTTGGCAAAGGTAAGGGCAATGCCCTCGCCGATACCGCCACCTGCACCTGTGATCAAGGCAGTTTTACCATCCAGACGAAAGCTTGGGGGTACGAAAGGTACGAGGTCAGAATACACAGCGGGCTCCTTTTATTTTTGTGTGGCGCCATTACCGTTTTGGTGAAATTGAGGTTACTGCCGACTGGTAAAGTCGACCAATTCAATTATCATTAGAATTATGCAATCTAATCTAATAATGAGGCCAACATGCCCACTCCACGCGAGCCGCAGCCATTACCGAACGTGAATCTGAAGCTGTTACAGGCTTTTATGCTGGTAGCTGAGCACGGAAGTTTTCGGCAGGCGGCCGACCTGACGCACAAATCGCAGTCAGCTGTGACCAGCCAGATCAAGCAGCTGGAGAGCCAGTTGGGGGTGCAACTCTTTCATCGAACCACTCGTCATGTGAGTCTCACTGACTCGGGAGTTGAACTGCTGGAAAGTGCGAAGCGGGCCGTGCATGAGGTCGAGCTGGGATTGCGACGTATACAGGAGACGACTGATTTAAAGCGCGGCCGAATTTTTCTCGCCTGCTCAACCACAGTCGCTGCGACTCGGCTGGCGAAAATCCTCGCTGCGTTCGAAAGCGATTATCCTGGGATCGAAGTATTCGTTCGTGAACTGACTTCCGGCGACATGCATGACAGCATTCGCAAAGGCGAAGTGGACTTCGGCATCGGGCCAGTCAGCGACTTGCCAGATTTCAACTGTGAAACAATCCTCACAGAAAATCTCTATGCGCTAGTCCCGAAGAAATTGCGGGAGGTAGGAGGGTCGACCATCACGATGACCGAGCTCGCTCAGATGCCGTTGCTGCTGCTGAATCTCGCGACGGCACTTCGAGTTGTGGTTGATGACACTGCCAAACAGCTCGGACTGGAATTGAAGACGCGATACCAGTTCAATCAGGCGCAGACGCTAATATCAATGGCAAATGCAGGGTTGGGAGCTGCAGTGTTACCTGCAGTTGTATTGCCGGAGCATCCCCATCCCGACACACATGAGATGCTGATCGTCGAGCCAGAGCTTGTAAGACAGGTCGCCATCATCACGATTAAGGGCAGATCGATGTCACCTGCCGCATCCCGCCTAGCTCAGCTCGTGCGTCTCTTGATAACCGCGCCACATTCGAATGACCGTCAGCGCAACAGACTGACGGTAGACCTTAAGTTACTCAATGTACTGAGAATGCGCCGGGCTCGCGATAGAACTGGCGCATCGATCATCTGCCCGTCGAGCTTGAAAGCGCCGCCCTGCGTTTCAGCAGCAGCCAGGACACGGTTTGCCCAATTGACCTCTTCTGGTTCTGGCGCCAATGCTTCGTGAATTACGGCCACTTGCTTGGGGTGTATGCATAACACGCCGCCAAAGCCCATTTCCAAAGCGGTATTGACCGCACTGGTCAAACCTGGCAAATCATTTATCGCTGGGAATACCCCATCTAGCGGAGGGGCCAAGCCGTAAACCCGTGATTGTACAATAACGGAAATTCTTAGGTGGTCGAGGACGGTAAGCGCACCTGGTGAACCATCTTTCAAGCCTAAGTCCAACGCCATGTCGATGGCCCCAAAGCACAGCCTTTCAACCCCGGGGACGGAGCAGAGTTCAGGTAAATTTACTGCACCCAGAGCGCTCTCGATGATGGGCAGAATCGATTTGCCAGTTTCGGCTGCATTCGCCAGTTGAGCGCGCGTTTCTGTCTTGGGCAGCATGACCCCTATGACGCCCTGATGCCCTTTGCAAAATGCGAGGTCAGCCTCGTGCTGGGCATGGCCGGGTGAGTTCACGCGTACCAAAACTGCGGCCTCAGGGTTGCAAAGCAGAAACTCACCTAACGATGCCCGGGCATTGCTTTTTGAGGCCTCCTCTACAGCGTCTTCAAAATCCACGATAACGCGGTCTGCGCCACTGGCCAGTGCCTTTTCATATCGCTCGGGTCGATCACCCGGCACAAAGAGCGCTGAGCGCACCAGATCATTTCCTACAATATTGACTGAAACGTCGTTCATAATTTCTTCCACCGTCACGTCGAGAGAGGTTAAGTGAACCCGATCTCGCCAAGTTGGCCAATGCCGCCCCTGTTGCCTGCCCAAACCGAAGCTTTCCCCTCCTCTTCGACACGGCCCCCTACGATCAAAGTATCGCCAGCTATAAGCGGCCGGACACCTTTGAAAGCAAAAGTTCGCACGGTTCGCTCAGGTGCGAACTTCGAAAATGCGCGCATGACCAACGTGGCTGTAAGAGGCCCGTGCACAACCAATCCAGGATAACCCTCAGCATCGGTCACATATCGCCAGTCGTAGTGAATTCGGTGGGTGTTGAAGGTCACAGCCGAATAGCGAAAGAGCAACGTAGGACTGGTGTCGATCTCGTCAGTCCATTCGGCTTCTGGCAATGGATCACCCTCACCCACAACGGCTTTGGTGACAATTCGATAGACGATGTCTTGCTCCTCAATCAGCGAGGGCTCTTCATCCTGAATGTACTCATGCCGGACTGTCACAAACAGCAGCGAACCCGTCCGACCTTGTTTTTCCTTGACGTCCTGGATCGTAGAGCGACGATGGACAAGCTTGCCAACCATCAACGGCTTCATGAACGACAGGCGACCACCCGCCCACATCCGAGTTCGGTCGCCTGCGGCAGGAAGAAAATCACCTGTCACCGCGTGTCCATCCGAACGCAGCGATTCTGTGGATGCGAGATCCTGAAAGTACGCCCAATGCCACAACAGCGGTAAGGGATCGCCATCGGCAGGCGCTTTTTCATTAAGTGTCACGGCTAACTTGGCCGCATTTTCCTGCGTGATGACTTCGGCGCGTTCTTGAGTTTTACCAACCCATTCTGAATATTCCACAAACCCTCCTTATGCTAACGCTGTGTCGGTTTTCAAATCCCGACCGGATGAACTTCTGGATAAACGAGCGTCTTCGATAACCATGTCCGCTCCTTTCTCCGCGATCATGATGGCTGGAGCATTGGTGTTACCCGAACAGATACTCGGCATGATGGAAGCGTCGATCACACGAAGTCCTTCAACACCTCGCACACGCAGTCTTGAGTCGACTACTGAAGTCTGATCATTCCCCATCCGGCAAGAACCAACGGGGTGATACATCGACTGACCAAACTTTCTTAAATAATCGAGGATCTGCTCGTCCGTCTGCACCTGACTGCCCGGCATGGTCTCTTTGACGACGTGCTGGGAGAGCGGCTCGGCAGCGTAGATTTTGCGCATCCAACGAATACCCGCAATCAACGCCTTGCAGTCGTCTTCGTGGGTCAGATAGTTCATCAGGATGTCTGGATCGTCATACGGATTTGCAGACTTGAGGCGAATATGCCCGCGCGATTTTGGCCGAATCTGACTGCAGGACGCGGTGACAACAGGGATCTTCTCCGGCACGATCTTGCCGTCTTCTGTCACGACGATGCTGAAGGGTCTGAATTGAATCTGCAGGTCAGGTGAGATCATGGAAGGGTCAGATTTTACAAAGCAGCAAACCTGGGCAGCCGCTGAAGTCAGTAGCCCTTTGCGTGAGCCCACGTATTGCAGGACATGAGGAATCAGGCGCCAGCCTTGAATCTCATGGTTGATAGAAAACTTCGGCGTTACCTGATTCAGAAAATGGRCATATGCATGGTCGTGAAGGTTTTCTCCAACCCCCGGCAGATCATGGACAACGTCAATGCCGTGGCCACGCAGATGATCCACTGGGCCGACACCTGAAAGCATCAGCAACTGAGGTGAGGCGATGGTGCCGCCGCTGAGAATGATCTCCTTCGCGTATACATCCCGCTTCTGCTTACTACCCTTAATGGCGAAGCGCACGCCGACAGCCCGTTTGCCTTCAAACAAAATCCGCTCGGCATGGGCGTTCACTTGTACTTCAAGGTTGGTACGACTGCGAATTGGCTTGAGAAAGGCGGTGGATGCGGACTGTCGCACACCGTTCTCCATGGTCATCTGAGGGTAGCCAACGCCGTACTGCTGAGCACCGTTGAAATCCTTATTGAACGGGATGCCGATTGCCTTCGCAGAATCGATGAACGTCAGCGAGGCAACGTGCGGATTCACTACGTCAGAAATCGCAAGCTCGCCAGTAGCGCCATGAAACTCATCTCCCCCACGCAGCTGACGCTCGCTTTTCTTGAAGTAAGGGAGCACATCCGACCAGCCCCAGCCCGGATTACCTTCGTCGCGCCAGGCATCGTAGTCATGCGAGTTGCCGCGCATGTAGACCAGACCGTTGATGGAGCTAGAGCCACCCAGCGTCTTCCCGCGAGGACAGTAGAGCGTACGGTTGTTAAAACCCGGCTCCTTCGCCCCCTGATATCGCCAGTTCACCTTCTTGTTCGAAAACAGCCGGGTCATCCCAGCCGGGATCTTGATCCAGAGAAGGTCATCGGAAGGGCCAGCTTCCAGAAGTAGGACACGTTTGGACGGGTCAGCGCTGAGTCGGTTTGCCAACACGCAGCCCGCCGAGCCTGCCCCTACGATGATGTAGTCATAGGTCGATTCGTTCATTTC
>NZ_JBFUKU010000257.1:0-7468 GCF_056400685.1 Pseudomonas sp. P5_A12
TCCAACCTCTCTGTTGTCTGAAAGACCGCAATCGCGAGCAGGCTCGCTCCCACAGTGGCTCGGTACAAGCCTCAAGTTGTTTTGCGTCAGGCTGGTTTTGTTTCTGCCAACGCCTCTTGCGCCATCTCCTTCTCGGCTTCCTTGAGGTCTTCTTCGCTGATCATTTCCGCGATCACCCGAAGTCGCTCCACCACCCGCGCATTGACGCTGCCTTCCGGAAACTCGCCGTTTTCATCCGGCGCACCGGCAGGCTCGCCGACCAACAGGCTCAAGGCCTCGTCCGCCTGACGCACCGCGTAAACATGGAACTGCCCCGCGCGCACCGCCGCCAATACCTTCTCGTCGAGCATCAACGTGGCAACGTTCRCTTGCGGAATGATCGCCCCTTGCTGACCGGTCAGCCCGCGCGCTTCGCAGAGCCGGAAGAAGCCTTCGATCTTCTCGTTGACCCCGCCTACCGCCTGCACTTCACCGAACTGGTTGATCGAGCCGGTGATCGCAAAGCACTGCTTGAGCGGTGTTTTCGACAAAGCCGAAATCAGCGTACAGGCCTCGCCCAGCGACGCACTGTCGCCATCGACATAACCGTAGGACTGCTCCAGGGCAATGCTCGCGGAAATTGCCAGCGGGAATTCCTGAGCGTAACGACTGCCCAGATACCCCGTGAGGATCATCACACCTTTGGAGTGAATCGGCTGCCCGAGGTTGACCTCACGCTCGATGTCGACAATACCGCTGCCGCCCGGGTACACCGTGGCGGAAATCCGGGCCGGCRCACCAAAGGCCGAGTCGCCGACTTCCAGCACCGTCAGCCCGTTGCACTTGCCGACAGCGGCGCCATCGGTATCGATCAGGATAATCCCGGCCAGCATGTCGTCGAGAATCCGCGCCGAGACACGTCCGGTGCGGGTGGCCTTGGCCTTGAGCGCACGCTCGATGTGCCCGGCGTCAGTCATTTCATCACCCGCCAGGTGGCGAATGAAATCCGCCTCGCTGACCAGCTGGAACAGATCACCGATTCGCGCCGACAAACGCCCTTGGTGCTCGGCCAGACGCGCGCTATACGTGGCCAGACGCGCCACGGCATCCGCCGTCAATGGGGCCATGCCCTCTTCGGAAGTGCGGGTTTTGAGCAACTGGGCGAACTGCTCCAGGCTCTCGTCGACCATCGGGATGTCTTCGTCGAAGTCCACCAGGACGCGGAACATCTCCTGGAAGTCCGGATCGAGGTCTTGCAGCGTGTAATACAGCTGACGGGCACCGATGATGACGACTTTGACCGCCAACGGAATGTGTTGCGGCGTCAGGGTCACGGTGGCCAGACGGCCCAGTTCACCCAATGGCGATTCCATTTTCAGCTTGCGCGATTGCAGGGCGCGCTTGAGCGCATCCCAGACGAACGGCTCGCTGAGCATTTTTTCCGCTTCAAGGATCAAAAAGCCGCCGTTGGCCCGGTGCAAGGCCCCCGGTCGCAGTTGCCGATAGGTCGTGTACAGCGCGCCCTGATCGGTGCTGTATTCGATGCGGCCAAACAGGTTTTCATAAGTCGGGTGCGGCTCGAACACCACCGGCGCACCGCCGCTGGCCGAATGCCCGACCACCAGACTCGGTGCGTATTGCTCTTCCAGCAGCTTGCGGGCAATGGCGTCGGTCTTGCTGTCGTCCACCAGCTGTTCGACAACCGTCTTGAGCAGGTAAACCTGCATCGCTTGCAGGTAACCGCACACGGCTGCGTTCTCGGCGTACTTCTCCGACAAGGGCGACAGCAACGGCTGCAACGCCAGTGTGATGGTTTCTTCGTTGAGGTGGCGCAGCTGATTGCTCGATTCACGCTTCCATTGCGGCAGGCTGGCGAGCTCTTCATTCAGACGCTCTTCCAGACCGGAGATGTCCTCGTGAAAGCGTTCGCGATCGACTTCCGGTAACTGGGCGAATTCCGCTTCATCCAGCGCTTTGCCTTCGCTCATCGGAGTAAAGGCGATGTTGCTGGCATCGCGGTACAGGGCGACTTCTTTTTCGAGGGCCAGACGCTCGATGACGTCCAGCGCCTTGTCGTAGCGCTGATTGAAAGCGCGGTCGATGGCGCTTTTCTTCTGCTGGTAGGACGGATGTTCGAACACCGCCGGAAAGGTCGCCAGCAAGTTGTCGATCAAAGCATTGATGTCGCCGATGAACGCGCCCGCGGTGCCTGACGGCAATTCCAGGGCGCGAGGCTCGCGCGGCTCATCGAAATTGTTGACATAGACCCAGTCGGCCGGGGTCTGCAAGCGCTTGCCTTCGGCTTTCAGGTAACGTTTGACGAACGAGAACCGGCCGGTGCCAGGCTCACCCATGACAAAGACGTTGTAACCGGGGCGTGGCATCGCCACGCCGAACTGCAAGGCTTCGACCGCACGTTCCTGGCCAAGCACACCGCGGAAGGGCTCCAGATCATTGGTGGTAGAGAAGCTGAACTGTTCAGCGGAAAACGGACGGGTCAGCGCTTCAGGCGCTAGACGCAAGCTGGCAGCAACAGGATCAGGCATCGGGCTTCCTTACATCAGGCGGGGCAGATAGCGGCATTCTGGCGCTGCCCATACCTCACTTGCAAGGCGCACCTCCAGCCAAAGCATAGACAAACTGCCATCCCCTGGCGGGCCGGGGCTAAATCAATGATTTCAGCGCATGTTTTGCAAAAAATCACGGAACCCCGGGATCGTGCCTAAACTCCAAATTGCGCGGCTGGACCAATAACCGGCCTGACTGGCGCCAAAATGGCATCAGCCTCCCTTGTCCATCGGTATGCAAACAAAGAGAACATAGCTATGAAACGGATTCTTCTCGGTACTCTCTTCACCGTTGTATCCCTCAACGCCATGGCGCAAGCCCCAGGCGGCCCGGATTGTGGTTGGGGCAACATGCTGTTCGAAGGTCAGCGTGGCACCCCGGCTCACTTCATGGCCTCCATTACCAACGGCACGTCCGGTAACGCGACCTTCGGTATGACCTCCGGCACTAACGGCTGCGCCACGAATTCGTCGCTGACCTACGGCGGCAAATCCTGGTTTGCCATGAATGGCATGATGAACGAGTTGTCCGAAGACATGGCTAAAGGTCAGGGCGAGGCGCTGACCACTTACGCCGTGGTCCTGGGCGTGGCGCCGGAAGACCGTGCGCATTTCGCCGCTGTGACTCACGAGCATTTCCAGCAAATCTTCAGCAAGGCGGATGTGACCGCTGAAGACGTGCATACCAACACCCTGGCCGTTCTGAAGAACGATCCGCGTCTGGCCAAGTACGCCACTCAAGCTTAAGCTCGACCCGCCCGCTCCTTTCGGGGAGCGGATTTATTTTTTAGGCCCGCCCCTCTTTGGGTCTTTGTTTTTTTCGACTTAAGTTGCCCACTATGCTCAAACGCCTTGCCTGGCTGGCGCTCTGTGTCTGCGCCCCGCTGTCTGCTGCGCCGCACATCGACCCTCAACGTTTGCAGCAATTGGCCAATGACCCCTTCTGGATTTCCCTGGGACACTACGAAACCGCCAAGCTCGGTGGCTGGCGCAGTTATATCAGCGACAAGGCGTTCTTCCTGGCGCCCGACGGCAACGAACACCCCGACCGTGAACTGGCCGCCACGGTGCAAGCGTTGTACGCCCCGGCCAGTGCCGGCGAACAACACGCTCAATGCGTTTATCCAGCCCGTACCCGCTGGCTGAAATCGCAGCTCAACCTGACCGATCTGCCGACGCCTGCCTGCACTGAGTTCAAGCAATGGTTCAAGGACGTCTCGCCCCACAGTGCGGTGATGATTTTCCCGGCGGCTTACCTGAACAGTCCGTCATCGATGTTTGGCCACACGTTGCTGCGCATCGACCAGGTGGATGTGCAAAGCGACCACACGGCTCTGCTCAGTTACGCCATCAACTTCGGCGCCTTCATCGAAGGTTCGGACAACAGCATCCTCTTCGCCTGGAAAGGCTTGATGGGCGGCTATCCGGGGCTTTTTTCGCTGGTGCCCTATCAGGAAAAACTCTCGGAATACCGTAGCCTCGAGAACCGTGACTTGTGGGAGTACCGGCTGAACCTGACCCCACCAGAAACCGAACGCATGGTCGAGCACGTCTGGGAACTGAAGCAGGTCCGGTTCGACTATTTCTTCTTCGACGAAAACTGCTCCTATCGCCTGCTTGAGTTGCTGCAAGTGGCACGCCCCAGTCTGCGGCTGACCGAGCAATTCCCGCTGACCGCGATTCCTACCGACACTGTCAAAGCCGTGAAAGAAGCCGGTTTAGTGGAATCGATTCAATACCGCCCGTCCCGCGAACGTGAGTTATTGAGTCGTGCCGAACCGCTGAATCCTGATGAACTGCAATGGGTATTGAAAGTCAGCGCTGACCAGAAGCAGTTACAGGAACCCGCTTTCAAGGCGCAACCCAAGGATCGCCAGGCGCTGATCATCGACGCGGCTTATCGTCTGGAACGCTACCGCGCCAATGGCCAGGAACGCGACCCTGCACAGGCTCAGCGCAGTTTCGAATTGCTGCGGGCGATCAACCAGAACCCCGCGCCCGAGCTGGATATCCCGCAACCGGGCCTGCCCGAGCATGGCCATGAATCCCGCACCTGGCAGGCGGGTGTCGGCACCCGGGGCGACAACGCGTTTGGCGAATACGGCCTGCGCATGGCCTATCACGATCTCAACGACAACGCCGAAAGCTTCCCGCTCGGCGCACAAATTGAAATCCTGCAAATGAAGCTGCGCCAGTACGAAGGCAATCACTGGCAGTTTCAGCAGCTTGATCTGGCGACCATTCGCTCCTTCACCCCACGCAACGAGCTGCTGCAACCGCTGTCGTGGCAGGTGACTGGTGGCCTGGAACGCGTGCCGGGCACACACGATGACGAAACCCTGGTCAGCCACATCAATGGCGGTGGCGGCGGTACCTGGCAACTGGGCGACGACATGCTCGGTTTTGCCCTGGGGACCGCGCGCATTGAACACAACAACGACTTCGCCGGTTTCATCGCCCCGGCGGCGGGTTTCAACACTGGCGTGCTGTGGAAGAACCCGCTGGGCAATTTCAGTCTGGAGACCAAAGGCGATTTCTTCACCAATGGTGAAGTGCGCCGAAGCATCAGCCTGAATCAGCAATGGGAGCTGTCACGCAACCTTGGCCTGCGCCTGAGCGCCCAGCGCGAATTCAGCCACCTCGCCTCCCCCGAGAATGAAGTAATGCTGGAAGTGAAGTGGTATCACTACTAACCGCCCCGCTCCACCTGTAGGAGCTCAGCTTGCTGGCGATGGCATCAATGCGGTTATTCAGATTGAGCGAGGTGATGCCATCGCCAGCAASCTGTGCTCCTACAGACCTGTCACCATGGACCAAACCCTATAACGGGAGAAGAGCATGAGCCGCGCATTCGTCAACGAAGATAACGCCGCCGCGCAAGCCGATCAGCCTGTCGAACGGCAGGTCAGCGCGCAGCCCAATTACGTCACGCCCGCGGGCCTGGCCCAATTGCAGGCGAAAGTGTCCGAACTGCAACACCTGCATAGCGAGCAATCGGCCAAAGAGGAGCAAGCAGACAAGCAGCGCCAAGCGGACCTTGAACGCGATTTGCGGTATTTCAACCAGCGCCTGCAAAGTGCCCAGGTCGTGACTGCCGCCAGCTCGACTGAAAAAGTGCAGATCGGCAGCCGTGTGACGTTCGCTGACGAACACGACACCCGTCAAACCGTACAGTTGGTAGGTGAAGACCAGGCCGACGCGGCGGCGGGCCTGATCAATTGGGGTTCACCGCTGGGCCGGGCGTTGCTCGGGGCGCAACTCGGCGACGAAGTGCTGTGGCAACGTCCAGCGGGTGATCAACTGATCGAGATCACCCGTATCGAACCGGCTTAAACCACGCCTTGGGCGAGCATGGCGTCGGCGACTTTGACGAAGCCGGCGATGTTCGCGCCTTTGACATAGTTGACCCGACCGTTCTCTTCACCATAGTGCACGCAAGCATGGTGGATCGACTGCATGATCGCGTGGAGCTTGTTGTCGACTTCACCACCGGTCCACAGCAGGCGCATCGCATTCTGCGACATCTCCAGCCCGCTCACCGCCACACCACCCGCGTTGGAAGCCTTGCCCGGCGCGAACAGAATCCCTGCCTCGATAAACAGGTCCACGGCCTCCAGGGTAGTCGGCATGTTGGCCCCTTCCGCCACACAGATACAGCCGTTGCGTAGCAACGTACGAGCGGCCTCGGCGTCCAGTTCGTTTTGTGTAGCGCATGGCAGCGCGATGTCGCAGCTCAGTGCCCACGGGTGCTGGCCCGCCAGGAACTCCAGACCAAAACGGCCGGCCAGTTCACTGATGCGTCCGCGCTGGACATTTTTCAGCTCCAGCACTGCCAGCCATTGCTCTTCGGTCAATCCGCTTTCGCAGTAGAGCGTGCCTTCGGAGTCGGACAGCGAAACCACTACGCCCCCAAGGTCCATGACCTTGCGCGCCGCATATTGCGCGACGTTACCGGAACCCGAGATTGCCACGCGTTTGCCTTCGACGGTTTCACCGCTGCGCTTGAGCATTTCCTCGGCGAAGTACACGCAACCAAAACCAGTGGCTTCCGGACGAATCAGACTGCCGCCATAGCTGGGGCCCTTGCCGGTCAGCACGCTGGTGAACTGGTTGCTCAGGCGCTTGTATTGCCCGAACAGGAAACCGATTTCCCGGGCACCGACGCCGATATCACCGGCAGGCACGTCAACGTCCGCACCGATGTGACGGTACAACTCACTCATGAAGGCCTGGCAGAAACGCATGACTTCAGCATCGCTCTTGCCCTTGGGGTCGAAGTCCGAACCACCCTTGCCACCGCCCATCGGCAGCGACGTCAGCGAGTTTTTGAACGTCTGTTCGAAGGCGAGGAACTTCAACACGCCGAGGTTCACCGAAGGATGGAAACGCAGCCCGCCTTTGTAGGGACCGATCGCGCTGTTCATCTGGATACGGAAACCGCGATTGACTTGCACTTTGCCTTGATCGTCGACCCAGGAAACCCGAAAAACCACCGCGCGCTCAGGTTCGCAAATCCGCTCCAAAATGCCGGAGGTCAAATAATGCGGATTGGCTTCGAGAAACGGCCACAGGCTGCGCAGGACTTCTTCCACGGCCTGATGGAATTCAGGCTGGTCAGGGTCGCGTTTTTTCAGACGGGCAAGGAAGGATTCGACGGATTCGATCATGGAACAGTCTCGGCAGATTTGTTGTCGTTGGAAGAGATTGGGGCCGGACTCTAGCAAACAGAATGCGCACAATGACAGCGCCGAATGTCGCAATTATGAAATTAAATGGTGCGCCAGGTATAAATAAGTCCGGTTATCGGACGGTTTTTGCACCACAACAGGGAGCAACCCTTCGAGTTTTGCACCATCAGTGACACCGCTTCGCGAGCAGGCTCGCTCCCACAGTGGATTTGTGTCGATCACATAATCCCTGTG
>NZ_JBFUKU010000258.1:0-7417 GCF_056400685.1 Pseudomonas sp. P5_A12
GGCCTCTGTCGAGAGTCCTTATTACGCCGCCGGGGTGATCACTCAGTTGTTCAACGTCCGGGTATTGGCGACGGATCCGTGGAAGGACGTATTAGCGGTTGTCGACGGCGTTGAGACGCGTTGGGAAGAAAAAACCGGCTATCCCAATCGGGGCTCGAATTATCCCGTGAACGTGAAACTTCCAGCCGACAGTCCATTGTTGGGGACTGGGCTGTCGTTGCACTGGAGCGGTGATTCCCATGAGCAATTGGAGGTTACTGTCAGCCCTGCGCTTGAGGAGTCGGTGCCGGTCGCTGGGATCAATCTGTCCTGGGTTCTGACGAGCGCAGATCATCTTGATGGTCGGTTTTTTCTGCATCTGGTCTGCTCGAAACTGCTGCAGCCTTCATCGGAAAAAACCATGTCGCTGGCGCGCAATCAGGTCAAGGTCGGCGAGGTGCGTGAGGCCAACAAGTTTCCGGTGGTGGATGAGCACGAAAGCGTGCTGTTGCGCGTGCAAGTGGTGCATGTCGTGGTCAGTGACGACGGTGATCCGGTGAACAACGCGCAGGTGGACTGGAAAACCCCTGATGGCACGATCACGACCCGAACGGGTGTCGGTGGCTGGGCCAGTGTGCTGTATACGCCGAAAAGCGCCGGGGATCAGGTGGTCAAGGCCAGCATCAAAGCTCATGCGGAGGCCGTTGCGGTTGAGCGGCCTTTCCAGGTGAAAGCCATTGCGACCAGCCCCTGGAAGACTGAAGTCAAGATCCTGCTGGATGACGTGGAGATCGACCGCAATACGCTCGGCGTAATCTGCCGGCGTGGCCAGGCACATACCTTGAAGGTTGTGCCGGTCGCCGGCAGTCCGTGGATTGGCAACTCCATCAGTTTGCACTGGCGGGGGGTAAAGCCGGATATCGGACTGGAGCCCAGCGATCTTGGCGTGCTCAAGCCTCTCGCGGCAAATGGTGTGGAATGGACACTTTCCTCCCAGGTGAATGACAGCATCAGCAGTCTGTTTGAACTGGAGCTACGCCTTGATGGCGTTGCAATCGCTCGAGAACTGTCCGGACGCTTGGTCTCCCTGGATCTGGTGGAAGAAGTGAGGCTGATGCTGGATCAGATATCGGCCGCGTTGGACGGTCAGACGTTCTATCCGTGTCTGGGTGCGCTTCATCGCTTCAACGTTACGCCCAATGCGCTGAGCCCGCTGGTGGGGTTGATGGCATCGTTGACATGGTCGGGGACACCGGCCGAGGAGTTGGGGGCAACGGTTCAACCCGCTTTGGATCAACCTCAACCCATCAGCGACGCCGGGGCCCTCTGGATGCTGGACGTTACCGCCAGTCAGCAAGCGGGCCAGTTTGCCCTGACGTTGAAATTGCCTCAGTTGAATTTCGTCGCCACCGCTAAACCTATGGTGCTGGCGCATAACAAAGTCCGGATCGAGGCGTGGCGCGAATCGCCGGTGGATCCAGTGGCGGGGCAGGACCCTGCGTGGCTGTGGGTACAGGTGTTTTCTCATTTCACCCAGCGGGCTGTGGATCAGGTGCCCGTGACATGGAGCGCGTCCGGGAGCCCGAGTGTGGTGAAAACCGATGCAGACGGCTGGTCGGGTTTTGCCTTCATGCCGACCAATGCGAAACGACATATCGTTGAGGCCTTGGTCATGAGTCCTTACGACGGCTTCGAAGCCAAACGTTCGATAGCGGTGGCTGCACTGGCGAGCGATCCGTGGGACGGGCTTATGGTCAGTTTCGACGGCGCCCCACCTCGGCCTTGGGGGGAGCGCACCTGTTTCCCTCGGCGCAACGGTGAGCATACGTTCGAGCTGTCGGCACTGCGCAAAAATCCCCTTTTCGGTCAGGATCTGACTCTCGGAATGACGGGCAGTGGAACGGCTGAACTGGGGATAGAGTTTCTATCGGAGGGGCTGGGGGTGCCACGCAAGTTTTACGACGTGGTCAATTTGCAATACACCTTTCGGGTGGGCAATGTGAAGGACGCTAGTTTTGCGTTTCTATTGTCATCCAAGCGACTGGCGCGTCTGTCGCCGACAAATGCGATGTCGGCGGGTGAAGGTTCTCAGGTGGTGAAAATCACTGCAAGCAGAGGCGTTTATCAGACGCTGGATTGGGGGCAGGAATATTTTGGGCAAGTCACCGTCGTGTCGGTCATCAGTGGCAGGCCGATGGTGGGTTGGACGGTGACATGGCGTAGTCCCGATCTCGGGGTTGTGACTTCAGTGACTGATTATTACGGTGTGGCGACAATGCGCTTTATCCCATCCACTCCCGGTGTGGCTGAGGTGATTGCGACGGTGGGCGATGAGCATAATTCGGATGCGATTGCCCTGGCCTTCACGCTCAATGAACCGAGGGAAATAGTTGCATTGTATGAACCGTCCGACTCCAGACAGCCTCCTGACGAGTCTCAGGCTTATGCAATGGCCAAAGTGGTTTCTGCATTGACCGGGTTGCCGTTGGCCGGGGTAGAAGTTGGCTGGGAGTTCGACGGACATGTACTCGTATCTTCGCTGACCGACACCGATGGCATCGCCCGYTTGTCCTTTGCGATGGTTGCGCAGGATGAAGAGGTGCTGTGGGCCACGGTGAAAGGAGGTATGGCTGGCTGGGATACCAAGGGGTTGTTGTATGGCGGGGTGGTGCCGGTGATTGAGTCGTTGACCAGTGCGAATGTGAATATTGAACTGGGTCAGGACGCCAGCGCAGAAGTGAAAATTGTGTCTCGTACCGACGGCCAGCCGCTTGTGGGGATCAAGGTTGACTGGACATTCCCCGGCGTGTCTTTGTCACCGACTGCGACAGACGCGAACGGCATTTCGCGGATATCTTTCACGCCGGTTGATGCGGGGACGCATAAATTGACCGTTACTGTAGGTTTCGGCGCTCGAGCAGAATTGGATTTCATAATCATAAAGCCTGTTTCGATAGTGGAAATGAAGGTGTCCCCCCGGTTGCTGGTGCTGCTGGGGCAGACTGTCACGGTTGAGGCCCGGTTAGAGGGGGCAACTGGGGATGAAAGAGTCATCTGGAGTTATCCGGGATTAAAAGACAGCGTTTCACCGGTCAACTCTGATGGCTGGACTTCTTTCACGATAACGCCGACAGAACTCCCTATAGGTGGTTTGGCGAGTGTTGCTGTGGGAGTTTTCAATGGACAATGGCCAATACCGAGGTTATCGACGAACATTTGGGTGACAGCATTGGATAGTCCTGTGGCCAAGAATACGATGCTGTACTTGAACGACGAGCTTTTACCCTACGCCATTCAAATCAAGAGGACGGTGTATCAATCCAAAGAACTTCTACTAAAGATGCTGGTATTGGAAGAGTTACAGGATCGCCAATTTTCAATATCGAGCTCTCGATCGGATGTTTACTTTGACCCTCCTGAGGGGACGTTGGTCCCAGTTGATGATCTGAACCTGTGCAAATGGAAGATGACAACGACAGCGCCGATTGGGACGTGGTTTGTCATAACCATGTCATCTTCGGGTTTGAGTGGTTCAAGAGGTCTTGAATTTAGGGTGGGTGATGCCGATCTCGATGGTGCGAATGGAGGCTCTCTGATCGAGCCTGACACGGATTAACTGTTCAAAATATTGGCCTTCTTCCAGCCCAAATACCGCGTGACCAACTCGGCCCCCAGTTCTGAGGGCCGAGCATCCACCACCGGCACTCCATGAGCGCTCAATCGCTCATGGAGCTCAGCCCGGCCATTCAAATAATCCACCGCCCCGCAATAGGCCAGCGCCTCCGGCAAGGTTTGCACCGGCGCGTGCCGGAGGTTATCGAGCAAGTCTTCGCGCAGACTCGCCACCAGCACCCGATGTTGCTTGCTCAGGCGTTTCACGGCAGTCAGCAGTTCTTCGTCGTCTTCATCGCGCAGGTTGGTGACTAGCACCACCAGCGCCCGGCGTTTTTGGCGGGCGAGCAGTTGAGTGGCCGCAGCCTGGTAATCGGCGGGGCGTTGGGTACTGTCGAGGTCGTACACGCTGTTGAGCAACACGTTGAGTTGGCCAGTGCCTTTGACCGGGGCGAGGTAATGCGGTCGGTCGCTGGCGAATGTGCTCAGGCCGACCGCATCGCCTTGGCGCAGGGCGATGTAGCTGAGCAACAGGCAGGCATTGAGTGCGTGATCGAAATGCGCGAGTTCGCCATCCTGACTGCGCATGCGCCGACCGCAGTCGAGCATGAAAATGATCTGTTGGTCGCGTTCGTCCTGATACTCACGGGCAATCGGCGTGCGCTGGCGGGCGGTGGCTTTCCAGTCGATCTGGCGCAGGCTGTCGCCTTCACGAAATTCGCGCAGTTGATGAAACTCCAGACCCAACCCGCGACGTTGCCGCTGGCGCACGCCGAGTTGGCTGAGCCAGTTGTCCACCGCCAGCAGCTGACCGCCGTAAAGGCGAGCGAAGTCAGGGTAGACGCGGGTGCTGTCGACCACGTTCAACAGGCGTTTGTCGGACCATAAAGCCAACGGGCTCGGCAGACTGATTTCACAATATTCAAAACTGAAGTGACCGCGTTTGAGCGGGCGTAGCCGATAGCCAATCTCACTCTGCTGACCGGGTTGCAGTTCTACCGAGAACGGGAGGTTTTCGAAGCTCAGCCCATCCGGAACATGATCGAAAATTTCGGCATTGAGTGGTTGAGCAAAGTCATGCTCGACCTCCAGCCGCACATCGCTCCAGCGGCCGAGCGCCAGACTGCCGGGCATTTGCCGTTGTACACGAGGCGAGGGCAGGCGCTTGAGGCGAATGAAGTCGAGTATCGCCAAAGCCAGCAACGCCAGCAGCAATCCCCAGTTGATCGATAACAGGGTTGATGGAACGTCAAATTCCACTGCCCGCAGTGTGCCCAGCACAATGCCGATGGCCAGCAGGATCGCGAGCCAGTTCAATAGCAGGCGGGACGGTTTCACAATCGTGGCGCCGGCACTTGATCGAGCAGTTGCTTGAGCACCTGATCGACATCCAGACCTTCGATATCCAGCTCCGGTGCGATGCGCACTCGATGGCGCAGCACCGCCAATGCGCAGCCTTTGATGTCGTCCGGAATCACAAACTCGCCACCGCGCAACAACGCACGGGCTCGGGCGCAGCGTACCAAAGCGATGGATGCGCGCGGCCCGGCGCCGAGGGTCAAGCCCGGCCAGGTGCGGGTGCTGCGCGCCAGCCGAACGGCGTAATCGAGCACCTGATCATCCAGCGCCAAATCACTGGCAATGCGCTGCAAGGCCAGCACGTCCTTGGCTTGCAATACGGTACGCAGCGGTTGCACGTCGAGCATGTCGGCGCGGGTCGAACGGCTGACCTGGCGGACCATGTTCAGCTCCTGCTCGGCGTCGGGGTAATCCATGCGCACCTTGAGCATGAACCGGTCGAGCTCGGCTTCGGGCAGGGGATAGGTGCCTTCCTGTTCGATGGGGTTTTGTGTGGCGAGCACCATGAAGGGTTGCACGATGGGCAAGGCACGACCTTCGAGGGTGACTTGGCGTTCCTGCATGGCTTCGAGCAACGCGGCCTGGGTTTTCGCCGGGGCGCGGTTGATCTCGTCGGCCAGCAGCAGGTTGGTGAACAGTGGGCCTTTGCGCAGCTTGAACTGCTCGGTGTTCAGGTCGTAGACCGCGTGCCCGGTGACATCGCTGGGCATCAAGTCCGGGGTGAACTGGATGCGCGCGAATTCGCCGCCAAAGCAGCGGGCGAGGGCGCGCACCAGCAAGGTCTTGCCCAACCCCGGCACGCCTTCGAGCAGCACATGGCCGCCGGCGATCAGCGCGGTGAGGACATCGTCGATCACGCTGTTCTGGCCGATTACGGCTTTCTGCAATTCGCCGCGCACGGCTTGGGCCAATTGACTGGCGCGCTGGCGTTGCTGGGCGGCGTGAGTCGGCGAGCCTGGCTCTATCTGTTCACTCATAAAGCGTTCCTCAAGGTTTGCAGGTGGGCGACCTGACGGCTGAAGTCAGCGCTGGACAGCCGCTGCTTCGGTCGCGGGCTCATGGCCTGGCTGATAGCGCGTGTAGGTTGGCCGGTCAGGCGTGAGAGCACCAGCCATTGCTCGGCAACGCCGAGTTGTTCAAAACCGGGATGACGACGCCGCACACGCCGCAGGATGTCTTGTTGCAAGGCTTGCAGCAGGTGTTGCTGCCCCTTGCGGCGCAACAGGAAATCGGCGCTGGCACTCAGGTGTTCCTGTAGTTGTCGGCGGCCTTTCGCCGCGGGCTCCAGCAACGGCCCCTGGCGCACTCCCGCCTGCCAGAAGCCAAGTCCGATCAGCGCAATCAGGGCCACCAGTGCCTGCGGGAAATAACGCCACAGCAAGGTCAGCAAGTTGTCGTGGTCGGTGTTGAACAGCAACGTCACGCTCGTGTTCGCCGTCAGATACCAGAGCAGCCAGGCATTGTCGTACTGGTCGATGGCCGGGGTTTTCCACAGGTCGGCATCGGTGACCACGGTGATCGAACCGAGCCCGTGATTGAGCTGCATCATGTGCGTGGCCTTGCCGCTGTTGGCCCAGGTTTGCGCGAGGTTTTTCGGATCGTCGAGATGGAATGCCGTGTCGAAATTCGCGTAGGCCGGTGCTTCTTCATCTTCCAGATACAGCTTGGTCAGTTTGGGATAGCGATCGTCGAGGATGTCCGGTGGCGGGTCCTTGAGGTCTTTGCTCAGCGACTGGTGCAATTGCACCCGGTCGAGCAGCAGGTCGTTGCTCTGGCCGGTTTTTTCATCCCAAAGGGATTGGGCAACAAATAAAATACGTCCACCGGCGCGGGTCCAGTTCAAGACCTGATCAATCTGGTGCGGGGTCATGTTGTAGCGATCCCCCAGCAGCAACAGGCTGTGCTGGTGGGGATTGAGGGTGGGCAGCACCTCAAGGCCATTGGCATGGCTGACGGTCAGGCCCTGCTTGCGCAAAAAATGTTCAGCGGCGAGGTAGGGATTGGCCTGCGCTTCAGGCGATGGGCCGTGATCGATTTCTGCCTGATAGGGTGTGGCTTTCAGGTACAGGTAAATACTCAGCGCGCCGACCAGCACAGCGATGAGCACGCCGATCGTTAACCCTGAACGCCGGCTCAACGGGCAGCCTCCGGGCCGAACAATGTTCGCCAGCCGTTACAGAGTTCCTGTTGCAAGTGCGCGGGTGGCAAGCGATGACCGTAGGCCATGTTTTGCCAGTGACCGGTCAGGGTTTTGCTGAAGGCCAGCAATGCCGGCTGTTGCAGTTGTTCGACGCGCTGGAGTACTTCACCTTCGGTATCGGAGGGTCTAAGCGCCATGTTGTGGTCGTGCAACAAGTGGCTGAGCAAGGCGCGATAAAGCAACCCGAGGGCTTCACGCGGATTGGTTTGCCAGAGACTGTCAGCGCTGGCGGCAATGTCGGCGGGCAGGGTTTCGCGGTCAAGGTCC
>NZ_JBFUKU010000259.1:0-7337 GCF_056400685.1 Pseudomonas sp. P5_A12
GGAGGAACCTGGCGCTTAATTAATTCCAACAGTTGTCTATCAGCTAGTGCGTCGAAAGCACGGCGCTCAGAGAGAAAGCCACAATGCCACCGCCAAACCAACAGTTCATCGCAGCGCCTTTAAAAATCGATGGGGTTAGCGATCTGGACCCGGATGGACGGATTCCGTTGGAGCAGTTGACTAACGGTACGACGATAAGAATTCCACGTTGGCTGCGCTTCCCTGAACCTCCAAAGCCCGGAGAACCTACGCCTTTTTCAATTCTTCGGGTGTTCTGGATACAAAACAGCAATGAAACGAAAATATTCGAAAAAACCTATACCTATGTAGATGACCAGCCGGAATTTCCAGTTCCGTTATTGCCACAGCAAATGAGCGTAGATGGCATCGCGTATATCTATTACCAGTTGGAAGGGTTTGATGGGAACCTCGATCCTTCGCCGCAGAGAAAGCTGACGATTGATCACACCGTTTTGCCAACCCTGCGGGAGCCTGAATTTCCAGATGCCAATACTAATGGTTATTTAAACTGTAGTTCTGAGACGCCGATTTGGGAAAAGGTAAGAGTCATGATATTACCTGAAGCTATTTTTCAAGCGTTAGATAAATGTGTATTGGAGTGGCAGGGTTTTGAAACATTAAATGGCAATCCTCCGGAATTGACGCCGTTATATAAATTTGAAAAAACGTTAAGTGCGGGTGAGGCGGTGGGCGGGTTTGTAATGGAAATCCCCTTCGAGCCTTATGTAAGGCCAATGGTGAACGATGATTCCGGGGTTGCTCGATATACAGTTTTTCGAAAGGACATCCCGCTGGCGAGATCCCACACAGGTCTTGTCAGGATTGATCGCACACGTCCGGGCGACGATCCCTGTGGAGGCGCTCCTCTTAAGACATAAAAAAGTACAGAGAAGCAGGCTTTAGTTTGAATGAATAAAATTGCGTTAATTTGTTGTAGATATTTGCAGTTCGTGGTTCGGCATTTGAAATATCGTCGTCAATCTTCCAGGTTAATTTAGCGCAAAAATTGGTGTGCTAATCAATCTGGAATTTTGCCTGAGTCCAATCGCTTGGTTGATTTGTCGGAGAGAGAAAATGACTGTTCAAGAAAAAGTGGGTAATGGCACAAAACTGACACCGCAAGAAATTGGCAAGAACGCTCGTTTGGCTTTGCGCACTTCCAATGTGAATATCGGCATTACCGCGGCACCACCCGTAATAATCGGTAAAATTGTTGATAATTTGATTCCCAAAGCGGTTCTGGATCCGGGCCCGATGATTGTACGGTTTGATACGAGTACCGTTACCGCGCCACACGATGCGGATGAGTATGCGCTCTATCAACGAAAAGGCCTTACGGGATCTCCAGAGTTGATCAAGGAGGATGTCTTCGGGCCAGTGTCAACCCGTCCCCAGTTTCTTGATATCCCGGTGGCCACTACGCCACTTCTTGATGATGACTTGACCAAGGCCTCAACGACTTATCAATACCAATTCATTTTTTATAAAGGGAGCGATGGCAATCCGGATACATTGCCTTGGGTCGATGCGGAGATTGACCGTAACGCGCCTGAGCAGGATAAGTCGACGGGTGGCAAATTCAAGCCGGAAGCTGCTGTCTTTACCAACCTGCCAGCCAAGGGAACCATCGACGATAAATGGCTCGAAGACAACCCTTCGCTTATTCTGACCGTTAATACCGGTTATGAAAACTATCGTACGGATGACACGATTGATGTGTATATCGATACCAACTATGGCGCTGGTACGCCTGTTTACTCTCAAGCGTTAGCGTCGGGCACGGTGTCTATTCCACAGGTCAATCTTCCCAAGCTCGACTCGATTTACTATCTTTGGTACTTATTGCGCGACGTGGTCGGGAATGAAAGTGACCCGGCGCTCGCCAGTTCATTTAATGTTACTCGGCGTCCTCCACCCAGGTTGATAGATTGTGTAATTCCCAAAGGTATCACCCCGGACGTTATTGATCTGGAGGACCTGAAAACACCTGTTTATGTCGAGGTACCCTATACCACTAACGGGCAGGAAACTGACCGGATCATCCAGACTATCAGTGTCCCTGGGAATACGCCCATTGGTTTAGGAAATCAACAACTCGGTACCGCCCCCAGAACACTACAGTTTCAAGTAAGTACTAGCCGGTTGCTGGCACTCTGGAATAACGCCACGGTGTCAGTGCCCATCGTTGCCAGATATGATTTTTCCCGGGGCGTAGAAACGCTGATTCCTTCCGCCAACACCACGTCAGCACTTGACTTCACGTATCGCGGCCCGGTGAATCCAGTGTTTCCTGATCTGGAAAATCCGGACATGGTCAAGGTCACTGTTGTGGGTGATTCCGGTACGTCGAACCACATTACCGCTGACGACCGTGGCAAAGACGTGACGATTAGCACACCAATGATTACAGCAGCCAATACATGGGTGCCCATTGGCGATGAGACGGCAAAATTATGGTATGACGGCAAGGAAGTACACAGTGAATTGCTAACGGCTGGCACCGTAACGCCATTGACCTTTGACATCGATAAGGATGACATCGACGCCGCCGGATCAGGCAAAAAAATTGCTTACTGGACCATTGAAGAGACAGGTGGCCGTAATGTAATGAAGTCCTTTGATACCCTCGTCACCGTCGATCCGGTGCGCGTAGTGCTAGATCCCCCTTCAGTGCGCCTTTTTAATGGATTTGTATCGTGCCGGTATCTGACGGTTCCGAACTTCGAATTACCAGTGACTGTTACGATTGTTTCTGAACACATGCCAACCAATACGGTGGTTACGGTGAAGTCGGTCGGGACCGAAGATGCTTCGGGGCTGAAAGAAATCTCGGGAACAGAATTTAGTGTTACTTACACGATTAATGGTTCAGAGGTGGGTGGGGTTTTTATCAAAAACATTCAGCCGTACGTGTCCAAGATAAAACCAATTCAGCCGCCACGTAGTTCAGGTTTGCCCAATGGTTATATCAAGATCTGGTACGAAGTTACCATTGGTGGTGTGCCAACCAAATCTGCGGAATTTTTGAACGAAGTATCTCTGCTTAATGATAGTGGCAACTATTGCGAGGGGTCGCCAACTCAATAGATTCATGGCTTTGATATCGGGAGGGGCTTCGCCCCTTCCGGTAGTTATTGGCATACCAAGGAAAAAATCCCCATGAAACTTCAGAATGATCCTACATACCTTTTCCATAAAGAGCTGTACTTTGCCGGCCGTCTTTAACCAGGTTTTGCCTGTCAAATAGTTTCGCCCTTTTTTCTGGGGCATATGTGGGGTACTTCTACTATGCGATTAACGTCGTGCGATGAATTAAAACCGAACATCAAAATATGGGTGGGAAATTCATCACTTTGGTTTTCGTTGATGATGGCTCAGTCTGCTTATGCCGGAACGCTGGTTGGCGGGAGTCAGACCATAGGCAACGGTTCCAACGTAGAACGATGGGTTCTTTCGCAAAATGCCACGCTGAATGTTGATGGTGCACAGACGCGGGATATCACTGCGACCCAATCCACATTGAACACCAGCGGTGCCACTACGCAGCAAATTTCCGTTTCCCAAGGGTCGACGATGAGCCTTGTCAATACGACGGTCAACGGTGGTAACGCGCGTGCCGGCGTAGAGGTGGTCAACAGTACCGCGACGATCAGCGGCAGCACGATCAGCAACAACCGACTGGGCCTGCAAGTGGCCCACGAAGTCAGTTCCAGCACCGGTTCCAATGTTACGGTAACCGGCAGTAGCATTACGGGGGTGACAGGCGGGGCACGCGCAACGGCTTTCAGTACGCTTGTATTGTCCAACTCTATGGTCGAAGGCACCGGCACCAACAGTTTTGGGATTGCGTTACTGAGTGGTTCAGCGTCCGCCAGCAACGGGACGCGCATTATTGGCGGGCAGAATGGCGCGACCTTGGGCCTGRAGGGCGCCGGGCTTCCCGCCAGTCAACTGCAATTGGATCGATCCAGCGTCGAGGGTAAAAACGGGGCTGCCATCGTTGTGGATTACGCCGGCACATCCGCGGCCGTTTCCACAGTCGATGTACTCAATGGCTCAACCTTGACGGGAAGCTCAGGTAAGATTTTTGAGGTCAAGGGCTCGGGGAATGCCGCCATGAATGTGGGGCGCAGTGACCTGACAGGTAATGTAGATATTTCTGATAACAGCGTGGCCGCCCTGCATTTCACTCAAGCCTCGCTGGTCGGAAATGTAACGGCCGATGCGAACAGCACTGCTACGGTGTCGCTACAGCAAGGTTCGCAATTGACCGGCCTGATGAATAACGTCGCCACCGTCAACATCGGTGAAAATTCGGGTTGGAACTTGACGGGCAACAGTCAGGTCGGTGACATGGTTCTCAACGGTGGCACGGTGAAATTTGGCGCTGATAACGCCTTCTACCAATTGAATGTTCACAACTTGTCCGGTAATGGCCTGTTTGAAATAGGTACCGATTTCGCGACAGGCCAGAGCGATGTGCTCAACGTTACCGGCACCGCATCGGGCACGCATCAGTTGTTGATTGCCAGTAGTGGCAACGAACCCGCAAACGGTCAACCAGTCCAGGTCGTTCACACCGCAGGTGGGGATGCCACTTTCGCACTGGCCAATGCCAATGGCGAAGTAGATCTGGGTGCATTTTCCTACGGATTGAAACAAGACCAAACCGGCAACGACTGGTTCCTGGATCCAGTCGCCCGGACAGTCAGCCCCTCCACTCGCGCCGTTAAAGCGCTATTCAATACAGCGCTGACGTCATGGTACGGTGAGCTGATGTCGTTTCGGAGTCGTACTGGAGAGTTGCGCTTCAATAAGGAAAAGTCCGGGGCCTGGATCAGGGCTTATGGCAATAAGTACAACGTCAACGACGCTTTTGGCGATGGGTACCGGCAGACTCAACAAGGTTTCACGCTGGGTGCTGATGCACCTTTGCAGTTGGGCAGTGGGCAGTGGTTGCTTGGGGTGATGGCCGGTCACAGTACCTCGGACCTGGATTTACATCGTGGAACTTCCGGTACCATCAAGAGCTATTACATCGGTTCTTACTTGACCTGGATGGATGATGTCAGTGGTTACTATGTCGATAGCGTGATCAAGCTCAATCGGTTTCAGAATGACGCGAAGGTCGGAATGAGTGATGGCACTCGATCAAAGGGTGACTATGACAACAGCGGCGTTGGTGGCTCGGTAGAAATCGGTCGCCACATCAAACTGGACGATGGCTATTTTTTCGAACCCTTTACTCAGTGGTCTGCTGCAACCATTCAAGGCAAGGATTACACCCTGGACAATGGCTTGCAGGCCGAAGGTGATCGTACCCGTTCTTTGCTCGGCAAGGTCGGGATGACAGCCGGCCGTGATGTACAATTTAGTGACGGTACAAAACTACAACCGTATGTTCGAGGTGCATTGGCCCACGAGTTTTCCAAAAACAACAAAGTCAAGGTCAACAATAATGTATTCAATAATGATATTTCGGGGTCTCGGGCTGAGTTGGGTGCTGGCATTGCCATCAACCTGTCAGAACGTTGGCAAGCACATGCAGAGATTGAATACATGAACGGGAAACACATCGAAATGCCAATGGGCGGCACTGTTGGCGTACAGTTCAAATGGTAATGTTTTGACGTGAAACACTAATTTGGCGGTAGTGAGTAAAAAGCCTTGGTCAAATGACCAAGGCTTTTTATTGTCCGGCTTACCGACTGAGTGTCGTATGGAAATGACCACTGCACATATAGGAGTCACTGCCATCAGCTTTGTCTACCTGTGCATTGAATGACCCGACGAAAGTCATGTCGTTCGTGTCCAGCGTATACTGGATGGTGCCTGTTCTTGCCTTCTGTAGGGTAGGGTTGTCCAAGTCTTCGTAATTATTAAAAAACAACGAAACCTGATCGTCGTCGTCTGTGATTTTTCCGATAGCATCTTCAGTGCCTTTGGCGAAATTAATGGTGAATGTTTTGGTTGAGTTGTTATTTCGATCGGTTGCGATCACTTCCCATACATCTCCTCGCCCAGGCGTCGTAGCACTTTTGAGCTCGGTGAGCGTGGCGGAAAATTCCGAACCGTCTTCTAGGTTGGCACTGAAAGTGTCGTCAGGATCGGAAAAGTGACACTCTGATTTCATGGCGGCGCTGCTCATGATTAAAATCTCCTTAGTATTTAACAGGGGGTCCAGAGCAGCATTGTTAGATGCCGCTATCATGGATGTTTTATATAAAACTAATACTTGCCGGTTGTACACTGTTAGATATAACAGTAGGCAGAACGTTTATTTTGTGCTGGGTGTCGGGTTTCTATTTTAAATCGCGTGATGAGGGGGTTATAACTTAACAGCCTGACCTGTCGAAACTAACTGGACGAAAGTGTTTAGACGGTTTGTGCGCCGCAAGTGATGCGCAAGCTAGCCAAGCGCTCCCCGGTAAACCCAACAAATCATGAGGGTTTACCAAGGGATGGCACCAACGGAGGGTTATACAAGCCAACGGAACGTGCCTTCTTTCACGGAAACCTTTTTATCGGGATCGCCTATGCCTTCGGCTTCGAACGACAGACGACCTTCAAGATGCTTGTCGGTCGGGTCGAATGCCAGGTCAAGTTTGCCACTTATTGCGCTAAAAACCTCGGGAGGCTGATTGGGTGTGACGTAAGCAGCGCGGATGTTTGCATCATCTTTGCTGAAGATATGCAGCCCTGCTTACACGCCGTCCTTGATAAACAGCGTAATACGGTGCTGCTTGGGTGGGAGTAGATCCCAAACAATTTGGTCCGCAGTGAGTACCAACTCCTGCTTGTCGTGCTTGACACTCATGAAGTCAGACATGAACTCCGAACTGATGCCGCCTATCAAGGTTGCACTGAATGCGCCTTGCGTCTTCCGGGCGCGGAGACTGTCGGAAGAGGTGATGCCAGCCAAGTCAAAGTTCGCATCGGTGATAGTGATGATTTCACTTCCGAAACTCGCAGAGCAACGGAAAGAGCCTTTCATTCTTTGCTCGACAGCGAAATAAGCCACCGTGAGCGTTCCTTCAACTGAGGTGTACGGCCTGCTGCCAGCATCTACATAACGCCAATACCTTGCAGTCGCAGGATCTGACGGTTTCATTTCATAGGTGCGGGTTTGGCCGTCCTCGGGAATGTCGCCTGGCAAATACAGATCAATACCCTTGAACTCGGTCGGCTGGGAACAAAGCCGCTGAGTGGCACCCAAGTACCAAAGGCCTTTGTCTTTGTACAACTGCATTTCTAGTGGGTCACCCGCGAAATCACCATCGACGTCACTTTTGGCTGTAAACGTGCCGGTTGTAGAG
>NZ_JBFUKU010000260.1:0-7315 GCF_056400685.1 Pseudomonas sp. P5_A12
GCCGAATTGCATGGCCATGTACAGACAGGTCGGGGTCTTGCCGCAACGCGACACGCCGACCATGATCAAATCGGCCTTGTCGTAGTAGTGCGTGCGGGCGCCATCGTCGTTGTCGAGGGCGAAGTTGACCGCCTCGATGCGCTCCATGTAGTTGGTGCTGGAGCCGATGGAGTGGGATTTGCCCACGGTGTAAGAAGAATGCTCGGTCAATTCCTGCTCAAGCGGTGCCAGGAAGGTCGAGAAAATGTCGATCATGAAACCATTGGAGGTCGCGAGGATCTCACGGATGTCCTGATTGACGATGGTGTCGAAAATAATCGGCCGGAAACCGTCGGTTTCAGCGGCTTTGTTGATTTGTTGTACCATGGCCCGCGCTTTTTCCACGTTATCGATGTACGGTCGCGTGAATTTGCTGAAGGTAATGTTTTCGAACTGCGCCAGGAGGCTTTGACCCAGGGTTTCGGCCGTGATGCCGGTACCGTCGGAAATAAAGAAAGCAGATCGTTTCATTTGCACCTTGGGCCTTAAGCTAATAACGAATCTTGGATATGATAGGCGCGATTTGTCGGCCGCCAGTGGCCCGCATTCTCACTTATTTTCCAGGTCCAGGCCATACAGCTGGCAAACGCTCCTTTGAGCAGCCGGCGTCTGAGCTTTTCCAACACAGTTAGTGGAGAGATCACCTTGGTAGAGTACGTAGTTTCCCTCGATAAGCTCGGCGTCCATGATGTAGAGCACGTAGGGGGCAAGAACGCATCCCTTGGCGAGATGATCAGTAACCTTGCAGGTGCCGGTGTATCGGTGCCCGGTGGCTTCGCCACGACAGCTCAGGCTTATCGTGATTTTCTGGAACTGAGCGGCCTCAACGATCAGATCCACGCCGCCCTCGACGCCCTGGATGTCGACGATGTCAACGCCCTGGCCCGTACCGGCGCCCAGATCCGTCAATGGATCATGGAAGCCGAGTTCCCCGAGAAGCTCAACGCCGAGATCCGTACCGCGTTCGCCACGCTGTCGGCCGGCAACCCTGACATGGCCGTGGCCGTGCGCTCTTCTGCTACCGCCGAAGACTTGCCGGACGCATCTTTTGCCGGTCAGCAGGAAACCTTCCTGAACATCCGTGGTGTCGAAAACGTCATTCGCGCCGCCAAAGAGGTGTTCGCTTCGCTGTTTAACGACCGTGCGATTTCCTACCGTGTGCACCAGGGCTTCGATCACAAGCTGGTGGCTCTGTCGGCTGGCGTTCAGCGCATGGTCCGCTCCGAGACCGGCACCGCCGGCGTGATGTTCACCCTCGACACCGAGTCGGGTTTCCGTGACGTGGTGTTCATCACCGGCGCCTACGGCCTGGGTGAAACCGTCGTACAAGGCGCGGTGAACCCGGATGAGTTCTACGTGCACAAAGGCACGCTGGCCGCTGGTCGTCCAGCCATCCTGCGCCGCAACCTGGGCAGTAAAGCCATCAAGATGATCTACGGCGAAGTCGCCACGGCCGGCAAGTCGGTCAAGACCATCGACGTTGACAAGGCTGATCGCGCTCGTTTCTGCCTGAGCGACGCTGAAGTCAGCGAACTGGCCAAGCAAGCAATGATCATCGAAAAGCACTACAAGTGCCCGATGGACATCGAATGGGCCAAAGACGGCGACGACGGCAAGCTCTACATCGTTCAGGCCCGTCCTGAAACCGTGAAGAGCCGCACCCAGGCCAACGTCATGGAGCGTTACCTGTTGAAAGAAACCGGCACTGTGCTGGTTGAAGGTCGCGCCATCGGCCAGCGCATCGGCGCCGGCAAGGTCCGCATCATCAAGGACGTGTCCGAGATGGACAAAGTCCAGCCGGGCGACGTGCTGGTTTCCGACATGACCGACCCGGATTGGGAACCGGTCATGAAGCGCGCCAGCGCCATCGTCACCAACCGTGGCGGTCGTACTTGCCACGCGGCGATCATCGCTCGCGAACTGGGCATCCCGGCCGTGGTCGGTTGCGGCAACGCCACCCAGCTGTTGAAAGACGGCCAGGGCGTGACGGTTTCCTGCGCTGAAGGCGACACCGGTTACATCTTCGAAGGCGAACTGGGCTTCGACATCAAGAAAAACTCCGTCGATGCCATGCCGGACCTGCCGTTCAAGATCATGATGAACGTCGGTAACCCTGACCGCGCCTTCGACTTCGCGCAACTGCCGAACGCCGGTGTGGGCCTGGCCCGTCTGGAATTCATCATCAACCGCATGATTGGTGTTCACCCGAAAGCGCTGTTGAACTACGACGGTCTGCCACAGGACATCAAGGACAGCGTCGACAAGCGCATTGCCGGTTACAACGACCCGGTCGACTTCTATGTCGACAAGCTGGTGGAAGGCATCAGCACTCTGGCTGCAGCGTTCACGCCGAAAAAGGTCATCGTGCGTCTGTCGGACTTCAAGTCCAACGAATACGCGAACCTGATCGGCGGCAAGCTGTACGAGCCGGAAGAAGAAAACCCGATGCTGGGCTTCCGTGGCGCTTCGCGTTACATCAGCGAATCGTTCCGTGACTGCTTCGAACTCGAGTGCCGCGCCCTCAAGCGTGTGCGCAACGAGATGGGCCTGACCAACGTCGAAATCATGGTGCCGTTCGTTCGTACCCTGGGCGAAGCCAGCCAAGTGATCGATCTGCTGGCCGAAAACGGTCTGGCTCGCGGTGAAAACGGTCTGCGCATCATCATGATGTGCGAACTGCCATCCAACGCGATCCTGGCTGAAGAGTTCCTGGAATTCTTCGACGGCTTCTCGATTGGTTCCAACGACCTGACTCAGCTGACGCTGGGCCTGGACCGCGACTCCGGGATCATCGCGCACCTGTTCGACGAGCGAAATCCGGCGGTCAAGAAGCTGCTAGCCAATGCCATTGCCGCGTGCAACAAGGCTGGCAAGTACATCGGCATTTGCGGTCAGGGTCCTTCGGACCACCCGGACCTGGCCAAGTGGCTGATGGAGCAGGGCATCGAAAGCGTTTCGTTGAACCCCGATTCCGTACTGGAAACCTGGTTCTTCCTGGCTGAAGGTCAGGCTTCGGCGTGATGTGAATGAAGCCCCGGCCGAATGGCCGGGGCTTTAATTTGAGTAGGGCGGGCTCCATTTGGATGCCGCCCTTTTTTGTGCAAGAGCATTATGCAAAGCAGCAGCAACCTATTTCCTGTCGCCCTGATCAGCGCCGAACGACGCGGTGATCTGAGCGAAGATGTTTATCGATTGAAACCGGCCAACAGCCCGGACCCTAGCGTCGAGCTGGCCGTTACCCGGCTGGGCATGGCCGATGGACCGGCGGGGCGCGGTGTGCCGGTGATTCTGTTGCACGGCAGCTTTTCCAATCGGCGCTTCTGGTTTTCCCCAAAAGGGCTGGGGTTGGGCGCTTACCTGGCGCGTCTGGGATTCGACGTATGGATCCCGGAAATGCGCGGCCATGGCCTGTCCCAGCGCAATCTGAACTACCGCAAGAACCGTGTCGCCGATTACGCTCGTTACGATCTGCCAGCCATTGGCGCGTTTGTGCGTGAGCAAAGCGGCCAGGTTCCGCACTGGATCGGTCACTCACTGGGCGGTATCACGCTGGCAGCAGCGTTGGGCGGTGAGTACATCGGCGAACCTGTGGTAGCGTCTGCGGCGTTCTTTGGTGCGCAGGTCAGCCGGACCTACTGGCCATTGAAAATTCCACCGGTGGAATGGAGCGGACGTTTCATTCTCAAGCGCTTTGCGCAGCTGTCCGGTTCACGGCTAAAGCGTGGCCCGGAGGACGAGCCGATTGGCTTGGCCCTGGAAAGCATGCGCTGGTACGGACTGTTCGGGCGTTTTGGCGATGCCGACAAGGACTGGTGGGCCGGGTTAGCCGACGTTGCCATGCCGGTGTTGGCTGTGAGTGCTGCTGGTGATCATCAGGACCCGGCGTGGGCGTGCCGCAAACTGTTCGACCAAATGGGTTCTGAACGCAAGCAATTCATCAACCTTGGCCGCGAACAGGGCTTTGGCGACGATTTTGGTCACGTTGAAATGCTGGTCAGCAAAGCCGCTCAAGCCGAAGTCTGGCCGTTGGTGGCGCGTTGGCTGGGCGATCAACAGACACCCTTGATGGGCGACAAGCCGGATCTGGCCGCGGCAGTTTGAGCCCGATGCTCTAACAAGGGCATTCCGCTCTGTTCGGCTTGCGGCTAAGATATGACGCATTGAGCTATTTTGGTCACGTTCGACACCCTCGATTGTCTTCCTCTTTACAGGAGTTTCTCGATGAACCATTACCTCACGCCTGACCTGTGCGACGCCTATCCGGAGCTGGTGCAGGTGCTGGAACCGATGTTCAGCAATTTCGGTGGCCGTGATTCTTTCGGCGGCGAAATCGTGACCATCAAATGCTTCGAAGACAACTCTCTGGTCAAGGAACAAGCCGAGCTCAAGGGCAATGGCAAGGTGTTGGTGGTCGACGGTGGCGGTTCTCTGCGTCGTGCGCTGCTGGGCGACATGATCGCCGAGAAAGCCGCGAAAAACGGTTGGGAAGGGCTGGTGATCTACGGCTGCATCCGTGACGTCGATGTCATCGCACAAACCGACCTCGGTGTTCAGGCCCTGGCCAGCCACCCGATGAAAACCGACAAGCGCGGTCTCGGCGATCTCAACGTAGCGGTGACCTTTGCCGGCGTGACGTTCCATCCAGGCCATTACATTTATGCGGACAACAACGGCGTGATCATTTCGCCAAGCCCGCTGAAAATGCCTGAATAAGCCAAACCAACAAAGGGATGCGGATGTTCGAGGAAGAAAACGCGCAGTGGGGACTGGTGCATGCCCTCGTGCTGGACGGTAAAGGCGGTGCGCGTTCGATAGCCCGGACTGAACTCGATGAATTGCAGCTACAGGCCCATGAAAGCCTGTGGTTGCACTGGGATCGCAGTCATCCACAAACCCAGACCTGGCTGCGTAAATCCAGCGGTCTGAGTGCATTCAGCTGTGATCTTTTACTCGAAGAAAACACTCGGCCGCGTCTGTTGCCCTTGCCGGAAGCCGAACTGTTGCTGTTTCTGCGTGGGGTCAACCTGAACCCCGGCGCAGAACCGGAAGACATGGTCTCGGTGCGAATCTTCGCCTCGGCCCAGCGAGTTATTTCCTTGCGTCTGCGACCGTTGCGCGCAACCGATGAATTGCTGGTGCAGCTCACCGATGGCAAGGGGCCGAAAACCGCCTCCGAACTCGTCCTGTATATGGCGCAGTACCTCACCAACAAAGTGCAGGATCTGGTCAGTTGCCTCTCCGAAGTGGTCGATGAGGAAGAAGAAAAACTGGATACCGACGAACGGTATACCCCCGAGCATGGCGCCATTTTGCAGATTCGTCGCAGGGCCGCCGCGCTGAAACGATTCCTTGCGCCGCAACGTGAAATTTTCGGACAATTGACGAGGATCAAACTGCCTTGGTTTGTCGACGACGATGGCGATTACTGGAACGAATTGAACAACAGCCTGACCCGCTATCTTGAGGAGCTGGAATTGACCCGGGAGCGGGTGGGCCTGGTCCTTGAGGCTGAAGACAGGCGTTTGAGCGTGCGCATGAATCGCACGATGTACCGTTTCGGGATCATCACCGGGATCTTTTTGCCGATGAGTTTTCTGACTGGTCTCTTGGGGATCAACGTGGGTGGCATTCCGTTCTCTGCCAGTCCCTATGGCTTCCTGATTGCGTGCCTGATGATGGTCTCGGTGGCGCTCGGGCAGTGGTGGTTATTTCGACGTTTGCGCTGGGTCTGAGGATGAGTCATGTGACCCGGGCAAATCTGACCGCGTCTTTCACAGACATCACGAGAGGTGCGTATGCACGATCCGTTTGAACAGTCTTTGCGTGACATGCTCAATGCATCACCATCCACCCGGGACGACGATGCGTGCCTTGGGCGTGTACTGAAAACCGCCAACCGCCAGGTCGGCGCCGGCGATCTGTTCAGCCTGCTGGGTCGCTGGTTGCCCGCGCTGATGATTGCCCTCAATAACGGCTCGGCCCACGTCTCGCCGGTTTCCCGTCTTCGTAAACCTACCGTTCGCACTGCTGATAAGGCTGATTAATATGGAACTTGATCTCTGGACTCAGAGCCTCGTCACTGCAATGACTGCGTTATGGACCAAGGTTGCGAACTTCATTCCGAACCTGTTCGGCGCACTGGTTGTGCTGCTGTTGGGTTTCGTCGTGGCGAAACTTTTGGACACTTTATTGTCCAAGCTGCTCGCCAAGCTGGGGCTTGATCGCCTGATGGGCGGCACCGGCCTGACCAAATTGCTGTCCCGCGCCGGGCTTCAAGTTCCGATCTCGACCCTGATCGGAAAAATTGTCTATTGGTTCGTTCTGCTAATTTTTCTGGTTTCTGCCGCAGAATCCCTTGGACTTGAGCGAGTTTCAGCTACGCTGGATATGCTAGCTCTGTATTTGCCAAAAGTATTCGGCGCGGCGCTGGTGTTGCTCGTAGGTGTTTTGTTGGCACAACTGGCCAATGGGCTGGTACGCGGTGCGGCAGAAGGCGTAGGACTGGACTACGCTTCAGGATTGGGACGAATTGCTCAGGGGCTGGTGATTATCATCAGCATTTCGGTTGCGATCAGCCAGTTGGAGGTCAAGACTGACCTTCTGAACCATGTAATCGTTATCGTATTGATTACCGTTGGTCTGGCAGTTGCGTTGGCCATGGGTTTGGGAAGCCGGGAAATCGCCGGTCAGATTCTTGCGGGAATCTATGTGCGTGAGCTATATCAGGTTGGGCAACAAGTGCGTGTTGGCGAGGTTGAGGGGCAGATAGAAGAGATCGGCACGGTTAAAACTACATTGCTGACCGATGAGGGTGAGCTAGTCTCTCTCTCGAATCGGATTCTCCTGGAGCAGCATGTGAGTAGCCGCTAACCCGGCAAACCCTGCTAACGTATGCCGCCGCAAAATGCCCTGAAAGGGCTGCGGCGGACATTGACCTGACTGTCGGCCCGACTTGTTTTGAATAAAGCTCAATCGCTCTCCACGCGCTACGACCCCCGCGAGCTCTCTGATGAGGAGTTGGTCGCGCGCTCGCATACCGAGCTGTTTCACGTAACGCGCGCCTATGAAGAATTGATGCGGCGTTACCAGCGAACATTATTTAACGTCTGTGCCCGATACCTTGGGAACGATCGCGACGCAGACGATGTCTGTCAGGAAGTGATGCTGAAGGTGTTGTATGGCTTGAAGAACTTTGAGGGGAAATCGAAGTTCAAGACGTGGCTATACAGCATCACGTACAACGAATGCATCACACAGTATCGAAAGGAACGGCGAA
>NZ_JBFUKU010000261.1:0-7303 GCF_056400685.1 Pseudomonas sp. P5_A12
GTCGTGCAATCAGATGATGCGGTGTTTCAGGAAGACCGCAAACTCAGGTTTTACGACTGCTGCGCAGCCGAACGCAGGCTTCGCCAGCTGCTACAGATCGCGTAATGGCTTAACTGATCGGCATTACCCGCCAGGGGCTCTTTTGCTTTAAACCTTCCGACCGTTAGTCTCTTACTTCGGTTAAAAAGCCAATACCTGTAACTTCTGACAGTAGACGCTCACCCTTGCCTGGAAAATCATGGCCCAGCCGCGTTCGCAGAATAACCGGGGCTCTATTGATAACCCGCAAGGAAGAAAAACTATGAATACAGAAAAAAAGCAATCGGGCTGTTCAGCGTAAAAGCCAGGGTAAACGGCGGAGATGAGGTGTCTATTCCAACTACGTACCACGTTCTGCTGGTGAACCGAGATCAACTGCGGGTTGGCGGATTCAACATTGACTCCCCTCCCGCTGTATGGGGGGCCGGACTGGATATCAAAGGCAAAATCGAACCTGGCTCGTATCCATTCACAGAACCAGATGCAGAGGGTCTTATCGTTATTGGATTGTACAACCCAAAAGAGCCCGCGAACTTCTGGGAGGGGCAAGTGGAAGGAGGCGTAATTACTTTGCTTGAAGTAGACCTGGCAAAAAAATTTGCACGAGGCAGCTTCAAATTCACCGCAGTAGATCAGCAAAACCCTAAAAATACCGCAGAGGTCAGTGGTGATTTTTCGCTGACAGAATAGACCTGGCCCAACGAAATATTCCAACTAAAAATATTGCCCCTCAACGTTCGAGGGGCAGCTTTTCGGAGAAGACTCATTCAACTGCAATGGCTTCCCCTCAACCTTTAACCAGGCACTACAAAATTACAGACTTGCACTCACTTTGGTAGCCACCTCTCCCGGCACCCAACCCTTCCACACCTGCGGTTGCTCCCGTAAAAACGCCTGAGCCACTTCACGTGGTTGCAGGCGTTTTTCGCTCATCTGTCCCAGCGTCTGGTTCAGCAGATCGATCGGCAAATCGACCTTTTCAAAGAATTCCACCAAGTCCGGGTACTGCGCCTTGAACGGCGCCGACACGCCAATGGCCAGGCTGGCCGGCATCGAGCGCGTGCCCTTGGGGTTTGGGTTGTTCGCATCGGCCAGGGTCTTCCAGGCTTGCGCGTCGAACGGCGGTTCTTCAAGTTTCACCAGTTTGAAACGACCCAGCAGCGGCGTCGGCGACCAGTAGTAGAACAGCACCGGTTTGCCACGGCGGATCGATGAAGCGACCTCGGCATCCAGTGCCGCGCCGGAACCGGTGCGGAAATTGACGTAGCTGGCGGTCAGGTCATAGGCCTTGAGTTTTTGGCTGTTGACGATCTCCGACGTCCAGCCGGTGGGGCTGTTGAGGAAGCGGCCGCGACTCGGGTCTTCCGGGTCGCGAAACACATCCTTGTACTTCGCCAGATCAGCAACAGACTTCAACTCCGGGGCCAGCGGCTTGATGCCACGCTCCGGGTCGCCCTTGATCACGTATTCCGGCACCCACCACCCTTCGGTGGCGCCTTTGACCGTGTCGCCCAACCCAAACACCTTGCCCTCGGCAGACGCCTTTACCCACGCTGGACTGCGCCCCGCCCACTCTTCGCCGATCACTTGAATGTCATTTTTGGCCAAGGCCGCTTCGAGGCTGACGGTGCTGCCCGGCAACGTGTCGGTCGGGTAGCCATACCCTTTCTCGACAATCAGCCGCAGGATTTCGGTGATCAGGCTACCGCTCTCCCAGGTGATGTCGCCGAAGTGAATGGGCGCGACTTTTTCCGCCGCCGGAACCTGGCTGGCCACCAGGCTGAGCGCCAGCAGCGAACTGCCGAGCAGGGTTTTGATCGATCTCATGCGGACCTCCGGGTCAAGGGTTGGTTGGCGCTGTGCCGGGCGCACAGGGCTTGGGTGCGGGTCATGTAAACGCTGACCGAACGCTGGGAAATGCCCAGCTCGGCGGCAATTTGCGGATAGGTCAGGCCGTCGACGCGCGACAGCAGGAAGGTCGCCCTGACTTTGCCCGGCAAGCGCTCGAGGGTGCGGTCCAGCGTGTTCAGAGCTTGCGAGAACTGCATCAACTCTTCAGGTGATGGTGCGCCAGGCAGGTCCGTCTGCTGTAAGCGCTCAATGTGCTGGCGCTCCAGATTTGCGCGGCGCCAAAGCTCATAAACTCGTCGGCGGGCGATGGTGGTGAGCAACGCGCGCGGCTCACGAATGGGTGTCAGGTTTGGGGATTCGAGCAATTGCACAAAGGTGTCGACGGCGATGTCTTCGACATTTGTGCTGGCTCCCAACTGCTGGCGCAAGCTCGCGCACAGCCAAGGGTAGTGGGCGCGGAACAATCCGCCCACGTGATTGCGATGGGATAGGTCGGTGCCGGACATAGAGGCTCCAAGGGTTAGGGGTCGCTGAATGTCCGGTGATCCGGTGGCGCGATCCTAACAAGGAGCCTTATTCTTTAATAATATTTAAAAAGCATTTTTATATTCTATTTTGAAATTTCAGCGTAAACGTCCGTAGCCCAGCGTTTGCGCTTCATGCTGATAGTCGAGGACGACTTGATAGTCGATTTCGCTGGCGGGCAGCACCTCTTTTAGCCCGAGGATTTCAGCGACGTCAGGCAGTTCGCTCAAGGTCTGATTCATCACCTGCCGCAGGTGCTCAGCCTGTTCACTGGAAGTCCCGGCGGCGGAGATGTACGGCAAGGTCGGACTGAACGCGCTTCGGGCAATGACGTGCAGGCCGGCGACTTCTTCGCCGGCATGTCGCGCCAGATAAGCAAAGGTCACGCTGTCGATGGCCGCCAGATCCGCTTGATCTTCACGCAGCCAGCGCAGGCTTTCGCGGTGGCTGCCGCTGATGGCGACACTGGCAAAGAACTGTCCTTCGCGATGCAGCGGCGCCAGTCGATGGCGCAGCAGGTTCATGCCGCTGTTGGAATCTTCACCATTGATCACGCCACGGCTGTCGTAAAAGTCAGTCAAGGTCCGCCGAAGGTCATCGGCGCGACTCAACAGCAGGCTGCAATGGCTGCCACCGCTGCTGTCCGGCAATTCATAACGAGGCCGCCCGATCACCCGGACCCGACCGCGCAATGCCGTCATCAGCGGGTAGCCGCAGGTTTGGGTCAGCAGCAGATGCGGGGAGAGCCAGAGGTCCGTCAGTGACAGGTCTTTGGCATCAAGACGATCGCTACCGAGCCGTTCAAGAATGCGCGTCAGCCAGCGTTCGTTGGCCTGGCGGATCGGCTCTGGGGCGACATACATCAGTAATTCGGCAAGGTGTTGAGTCATCAAAATCGTCCCGGCGAAAAATTTCCACTGTGGGAGCGAGCCTGCTCGCGATGAGGGTGTGTCAGTTAACAACAATGTCGACTGACAGGGCCCTTTCGCGAGCAGGCTCGCTCCCACAGGGTGCAGGTGTTAATCCCGAAAAATCAGTGGAACGGATGTTGTGGGCTGTCTATTGCTTTGATCCCGTTCTGGCGCCACAACCGCCCATAACCCCGCACCAGAAACCCGCCACTGCGCTCAATCCATTGCTCGCGACGTGCGTGATAAGCCCGCGGCAAGTCGTACCACGGCAGCCCCGGCAAGTCGTGATGCACCAGGTGAAAATTAAGGTTCAGGAACAGCAAGCGCCAAGGCCACGCGGCTTCGTTGAGCACGGTTCGTTGCTCAGGGGCGGCGTGGGGACGATGTTCATAGTAGGAGCGAATCATCGCAATCGACAGCGCGGGCACACTGATCAGGAACAGGTAATGCCACACCGGCAGCACGCTGTAGCGGGCGATGAACGCCAGCATCAGCAAGGTCAGTGCGCCGTGGCTTAGCCACATAAACCAGGCTTGTCGATGGCCGGCTTTCAGTCGCGGCCCTTCTTCCCGAACCAGCGCCAGTAATGCCAGCGGTGCGCCGAACACAAAACGACCCAGGACGGTTTTGTTCAGCCAGTGCAGGCCCTGCTCGAACAGCGAACTGCCCTGCCACTGCTCGGTGCTCAGGTAGCGGCTTTCCGGATCGCGACCGGGAAGGGTCAGGTCTTCGTCGCGGTGATGCAGCAGATGGCTGTCGCGATACAGGGTGTAGGGATACCAGACAGCGAACGGTGCGTAGCCGAGGACTTTGTTTAGCCATGTCCAGCGGGTCGGATGACCGTGCAGCAATTCGTGCTGCACCGACAACCACAACACCAGCAGTGGAATTAGCAACACCGTGCTCCACCACCCCAATCGATCACTCGTYAGTATCAGACTGAACCAACCACCATACACGCCGATCAACAACAGCCAGGTCGGCCACTCGGTGCGGGCGGTCAGGCGTTGGCCCAGGGTTTTGATTTCTTCTTGGTGGACGCTATCGAAGTAATGGGGCATGGCGTTGCTCAGATCGGGAACCAGTCCACCTCTGTGCAACAGCCTGGGGAAATCTTGCAGATGATTTGCTTATATCGTTAGACGAGCAGCAGGAGCCCGATTGCCGGGCTCCCTTGGAGCGGGATCAATGACCGAACACATCCACCTTCTTGGCCTTCTTGTCCGCGCGCTTTTCGATGGCGGTTTTCGCCGGCTTTTTCTTCGCTGCTTTCTTCGAATCCATACCTTTGGACATGATGCGTACTCCACTCACACGGGATGTGAGATCAGGTATACACCTATCCCTGCGCGCGTGTTCTTTTATAATCGCAGGCTTTGCACACTGACAGTCCAGACCCATGCCCGACACCCGGTACACCTTGCTCGACGAGCCGTTATGGCCACTGATGAACAAATTTTATCGCGCTCACCAATCGCCGATGAAGGCCGTGCGCGACGCGCGGTTATGGGTCGCGCGGCGCGATGAGATTGTAGCGGCGCTGTGTTTGCGGCCGGTGGCGGGCGGGCATTGGCTGACCGGGCTGTTTGTGGATCCGGCCTGTCGCGAACAAGGGGTTGCCGGCGCGTTGATCGCCGCGGCGGTCAAGGACCTCGACCTTCCGGTGTGGTTGTTTTGCCATCCGGATTTACGTGGTTTTTATGAACGTCGCGGCTTCGCCTTCGATCCGCAGATGCCCTATGCCATGGTTGAACGGTTGAGCCGCTATGCGCGCAGCAAGCCGATGATTGCGATGGGGCTGGAGCCGGCTAAAGACTAGTGAGGATCTACTGTGGGAGCGAGACCGGCTTGCCGGCGATAGCGGTGTGTCAGTCAGCAAAGTTGTGTCTGATACACCGCTATCGCGAGCAGGCTCGCTCCCACGGGGGTTTGAGGTAATTTTGAATCAGTCGTCAGCGTTGGGATCAAGATCGGGGAACATGACCTCGGTAAACCCGAACTTGCTGAAGTCGGTAATCCGCGACGGGTACAAACGGCCGATCAGGTGATCGCATTCATGCTGCACCACACGCGCATGGAACCCTGAAGCAATGCGCACGATGGGCTGGCCCTTGGGGTCGACTCCTTCGTAGCGAATCTGCTGGTAACGCTCCACGGCGCCGCGCAGGCCCGGCACGGACAGGCAACCTTCAAACCCCTCTTCCAGCGTCGGGCTCAACGGCGTGATCAGCGGATTGATCAGAATGGTTTGCGGCACCGCTTCTGCGTCCGGATAGCGCTCGCTGTGCTCGAAACCGAAAATCACCAGTTGCAGGTCGACCCCAATCTGCGGCGCAGCCAAGCCAACGCCACCGACGCTTTCCATGGTCTGGAACATGTCGTCGATCAATTGCCACAACTCGGGGCTGTCGAACATCTCGGCCGGAACCGGCGGGGCAATGCGCAGCAGGCGCTCATCGCCCATTTTCAGAATTTCACGGATCATTTGATGACTTCGTCAGTGGAGGGATGGACCGAGTGATCGCGCCCCAATCCCGAAACGTGGTGTTTTTGATGGTCATGGCCGGGCTCTCCAGGGTACTTCTCGCCGGGGTCCTTGCCCTCCCTCGACATGTGTTCGATTACCGCATTCATCTCCGCGCCGAGCAACAGCACCGCGGAAGAAATGTAGAAGTACAGCAATAGCACGATGATCGCGCCGATACTGCCATACATGGCGTTGTAATCGGCGAACGTTTTGACGTACAGACCGAAGCCCACGGAGGCGAGGATCCACACCACCACCGCCAGCACCGATCCTGGCGTAATGAACCGAAACTCTTGTTTGACGTCCGGCATGACGTAATAAATCAACGCCACCGCGACCATCAACAAAATCACAACGACAGGCCAGCGAAGGATGGTCCACACGGTGACGATAAAGTCTTCAAGGCCGACTTGCGAGGCGATCCAGCCCATCACCTGTGGGCCGAGCACCATCAGCGCCGCGGCGATCAACAGCATCCCGGCGATGCCGATGGTGTAGATGATCGACAACGGAAAGCGCTTCCACGCCGGTCGGCCTTCGACCACGTCGTAGGCGGCGTTCATGGCGCTCATCATCAGCCGCACACCGGCGGAAGCTGTATACAGCGCAATCACGATACCCACCGAGAGCAAGCCCCCCTTGGATTGCTGAAGCTGGTCAATCACCGGGTTGACCTGTTCCAGCGCTTGGGGCGGCAAGACCAGTTCCGATTGCAGGCGCAGCCAGGAGAAAAAATCCGGCAGGTGCAGGAAACCGATCAGCGCAATCAGGAACAGGATGAAGGGAAACAACGAGAACAACATCTGATAGGCCAGCGCCGAGGCATAGGTCGACATTTCATCGTCGATGAACTCGGTGACCGTGCGCATCATCACGCGGTGCAGGGGCAGATTTTTCATGTCCGGGAAAATCATTAGCGTCTCCTTTCGCCGCAAGATCGGGAGTCAGTCATGGCGACTCAAKGGCCGTTTTCTACATCAAAGTAGCCTACTTGGCGACTTTGAAACAATTTCAGTGATCAAGTTCAGGCTGATACAAAAACGGCCATCCGTGGATGGCCGTTCCTGATCATCCTCAATTGCCAAATCAAGCCTCGTCGACACCTTTCTTGATGGCGTCTTTGGCTTTGCCCACCGCTTGCTGAGCTTCGCCTTTCCTTTCCTGAACTTTGCCTTCGGCTTGCAGCTTGGGGTTGTCGGTTGCTTTGCCGACACCTTGCTTGACGTTGCCGACCGCTTCGTTCGCCATGCCTTTTACTTTATCGCCAGTGCTGCTCATGGTGTTTCTCCTGTGAACAATTCAATGAGAAAAGTCGTTACACAAGGATTGACCGGAGGCGTTTGCACGGAGTTTCATTTATTTTGTACCGCACATTTCGTCGATCTCGACAGGTTGGGCTTTATGTTTGGCGACCAACCCCCGAGAATGCGCAACGTATTCAGGCCATGGC
>NZ_JBFUKU010000262.1:0-7262 GCF_056400685.1 Pseudomonas sp. P5_A12
ATTCTTGCCCTTCCGAGTCGGTTACGACGTAGGCCAACCCGGCATAGGGTTCGCCAGAGCCGAACTCGTCGACTAGCTGAAAGCTGCTCCATCGACCCTGTGCGGGGCATGCCAGCACTTGGCTGCTCAGCGGCGATTTGAGTTCTTTTTCCAATGACGTCATGTTGAATTTTCCTTATTCAGTGCAGCCTGGGTAAATGGTGCATTGCTTTCCATCGGGCATCTGAAAACCGCTGAAGTCCTTGTAGTTGCCAAAGCAATACGCATCCTGATCTTCAAAGCCTTTGCCCATGCAACGCTTCCAGCCATTTGGCACTTTGACCCAAGTGTCTCCCCAGCCAGGCCTTTCCTCATCCGCCAACTTGATGCGCATCCTCACGGTTTTTCCCGGCAACTGATCGAGGGTGTACGCCGAAAACGGACGACCCCGCCCCGGTTCGCCCTGCGCATCGGTTTTTTTGCAATCAAGGATTTTTACGATGCGCCGGTTTGTCCCCACAGTGCGAAACAGCCATTGGCATTCGCCGAAGAAGGTACTTTGCCCCGCCTCGTTGAAGGCACGTTTGTACTGCTGGTCCAGTTCATCGCGAATGACGACCCCTGCGGAATCCCCTCCAAAATCACCCCGTGTTTTTCCATAGGTCGCATTGATATCCAGCTCGATGCGACTTACCACCAATGGGCAGCCGTTTCGGGTTCTTCGAATAGTGATTTCAGAGTCGGGTTTGTATTCCGTTCGCCATGCGTTGTTGAACACGGGCGCCAAATTGTCCCTTGTTTCAACGGTGCAGGTTTCACCCTTGGCTGGCACGTAATACACCGCTGCAACGTAAGCAAAATTGGGTGGTAGATCGGCAGTGAAGGTGAATGTGTTCGGCTGGCTGGTGGCGCAGCCTGCGGTTAACGCGAGACAACAGCCCAAAGCAGGGCTGTTAAGCGACTTCACCAGCGGATACGACGTTGTCATGGGGTGATGTCCTTATTCAGTGCAGCCTGGGTAAATGGTGCATTGCCGTCCGTCGGGCATTAAAAAACTGCTGAAATCTTTGTAGTTGCCAAAGCAATACGCATCCTGATCTTCAAAGCCTTTGCCCATGCAACGCTTCCAGCCATTTGGCACTTTGACCCACGTGTCTCCCCAACCAGGCCTTTCCTCGTTGGCCAACTCGATGTTCATCTTCACGGTTGTCCCCGGCAGTTGGTCCGGGGTGTACGCAGCGAAAGGCTGGCCACGTCCCCGCTCGCCCTGAACATCCGTTGTTTTACAGTCGAGGAGTTTTACGATGCGTCGTTTTGTCCCGACGGTGCGGAATAGCCGTTGGCATTCGCCGTAGAAGGTGCTTTCGCCGGCGTTGTTAATGACGCTTTTGTATTGATCTTCCACCTCGTCGCGAATGAATACGCTGGCGATATCCGCGCCAAAATCTCCCCGGTCTTTACCGTAAGTCCCGTAGATTTTCAGCTCGATGCGGCTAATGACCAGCGGACACCCACTGACCGTTCGACGCAGGGCGATTTCAGCATTCGGCTGGTAGTTTTCACGCCATTTCATGTTGTACCCAACTTCCGTATTTCGCCCGCCCGGCACGGTGCAGGTTTCGCCTTTGGCGGGTACATACACGGCAATCGCCTGATACGCGAAGTCAGGTGGTAAATCGGCGGTGAAGGTGAACGTGTTTGACTGGCTGGTGGCACAGCCAGCGGTTAATGCCAGGCAACAGCCCAGACCGGCGGTTCGGAGTGCGCACTTCATAGCGAAGTTTCACCTTGCCAAAATGCCGTTGCGTGGCGCACTCGTTCAAAGTGTTCAGTCGCGCTCTCATCAGGACGCACCTGCCAGTGCGGCGCCAGCGTGTAGGCGGGCGCCTGCAGACTCTGGATCAACAGAAATTCCAATTGTTCCGGCTCGTGCCAGCCCCACGCATCTGCCAAGGCCAGTCGGTCGTGTAACCAGGTGTCTGGGTCATGCAGCTCGGCGAGTCTGACGTAGGCGTTCAGATGCTCTGCCAACAAATAACGATGGGCATTGAGCCGGCGAATTTCCTTGGCCTGCGGAGGTGGGATCGGTGTGTGCAACCAAAGAGGTTCATCAGGCGCTGGATAGGTGCCAGGGGCAGGGTTGAAGGCGGTTTTCCAGCCTGTACCGTTCCAGTAGCACACACTGATCGCCGGCCCGAGGTAGGCCGGGTAGGCCTCGACGGGCAAATGTTCAAGCGCGCGAGCCAATACTCGATTGTCGTGAAAGCGATACAGCGCCTGATGGGGGCGCGTGCCGAAGATCAGCCGCTCGTGCCAGTGACTCACCAGTTTGCGCATCTCACCTTTTGGCAGGCTGGCCAGCCAGCCCCAGTTTCTCTGGGGGTGCTCGAGCAGTTCCTCTATACGGCGGTCGCCGGGTTGGTCCAGGGTGAAAATGAACGGGCCGGCGTCAGCCAGGGCTGCGATGTGGGTGCCGCTGTAGACGCCCAAATACTGTTCAAATTGGCTGGAGTTCAACAAAAACTGGCGCGTTTCGCGCTCATTCTCCGAGTCCAGCACCAGACATATTTCATGGCCAAAGCGCCGCTGTTCGGTCATCCATTGATGGACTAACAAGTCGATCATGCGGCCGCTCCTTCTTTCAGGCAGAGGCCATCCCGGCAGGCTTCGCAGATCGGACAAAAATTCGCCCCCAGCGCATTACTGAGCACCATTAACGCCTTCTGGGAAGGCGCGATGATTGGGGGCAGTTCGGGTGGCGCAGACAAGGCATCAATTGATCCCGGCATCGGTATCGATGCGTCCGAGCCCGGCAGGGGAGTACCGCCAATCTGGATTTGGCTGCTGCTGAAAATTCCACCAGGGCCCATCACAATGTGTTCGCTGCCGGTGCTGATACTGATACCCGCGCCCGCTTTCAGAACCAGGTAATCACCCGCCTCGATGACAAATTTACGGCCCGCTCTGGTCACCAGGGTTTCATCGACTCGGGTGTGGCTGTTACCGGCGACCTGCAGGTAGTCGCTGGCCATGAGCTGTATGTGCCGGTCCCCGGTAATGGTTCGATGTTCTTTGGCTTTCAGTACGGTGAAGCTGTCGCCATTGACGGTTTCCCGACGTTCGTTGCCCACCTCCAGACGGCTATCGTTTTCAACCTTCTGCTCCATATCCCGCTGGGCGCGCAGGTAAATCAATTCCTGGCCGGTACGGTCTTCCAGGTGCAGTTCGTTGAATCCGGTGCTGTCGGGCGAGCTGCGGGAGCGAAATACGCTGCGTGTTTTGTGCTTGGGCAGCTCATAGGGCGGCGGATTCATACTGTTGACAAAACATCCGCTAATCACCGGCTGATCCGGGTCGCCTTCGAGAAAACTGACCAGCACTTCCATGCCTACTCGCGGGAGGGTGCTACTGCCATGCGCATTGCCGGCCCAACCGGTGGCCACCCGTACCCAGAAACTGCTTTTGTCGTCGTGACGGCCTTCGCGATCCCAGAAAAACTGCACCTTCACCCGACCGTATTTATCGCAGTGAATCTCCTCACCTTCGGGACCGGTTACCAAGGCCGTTTGACTGCCGAACATTCTTGGTTTGTCGTGGGTCCGGGGCGGGCGGTAGAACACATCCCAGGGGGTGGCGACGAATTGGTTGCGATAGCCTTGAAAGCCTTCTTCGCCGTCGACGATTGGGCTTGCCGCGTTCTCTTCGAGGACCTGGGGCATCCGGCCTTCGTGTTGAACCTCGGTCAGCAACCACAGCTGGTTCCATTCTTCGAACGGGTGCTCGGACAGTTGCAAAAAGTGTCCGGCGACCAGCGCCGCCTGATCACTTTTTCCCTGCGCTACGTCGCCATCGGCGCGCTGGCGTTCCAGCGCACGACGACTCAGGCGTTTGCCCTGTTCACCCTGGGTAAAGCGGCCAGGGTAATCGTAAATCTCCAGATCGGGCTGGGCATGATCGAGGGGCGGTCGATAGCTGGACTCGAGCAGGATGCTGGCTTTCTCAAAGTCGTAGGCGCGGCGAGCGCTTTTATTGGGGCGGGTCTGCTCCCATACATCAAAGTGATTGATCACCGGTTCCTGCGCGATCATGCCGCTGTCTTGCTTATAGGGCGTTGCACTGTCGAGCCGGGGAAAGAAAGTCTGGTCGTCACCAAACACCTGCACATGCTGATCACGGCGATGCCGAAAGTGGTAGTGCAGCCCTTCTTCCTCGCACAGGCGCTGTATGAAGTGCAGGTCCGACTCACCGTACTGCACGCAGAAGTCACGTGGCGTGTAGGTCGAACCAAGTTGGAACAGGCAGGCGTCTTCGAGGATCCCGTGTTCCGCGAGTAGCCGCTTGATGATTTGCGGGACTGACAGTTGTTGGAAAATCCGCTGGTTAGTGCGCTGTCCGAGATAGGCCAGTTGTGGCACCAAGGTCATGCGATAACGGGTCAGGCGTTTACCGGGACTGACTCGGGCAAATCCGTTCACCTGCCCATGAATGCCGGCACCGCTGTCGTTGAAAGCCAGAAATGCGCGTTTGTGCAGCAGGATTTTTCCGGTGAGATCCCGTCTTTCACTGACCAGTTCAAGATCAAAGACGTAAGGTTGGCTGATGAATTCCTTGCCGGTGAATGAAAGCACCTGAAGGTCGTGCTTGAAGTCGTCGATCGTCAGGCTGAAACGGGCGTGTGGGTTAGCGTCGAACATCCATGACTCCTTGTCCTATGCGTGGCATAGGCTTCGGGACGTTGATGCACCGGTGCAAAAGACCTTCCATGGTCAATTACAACTGAACGTCCTGAAGCCTGTTTCAATGCCACGCTAACAAGGGATTAAACGAATTGATGTCAGACGCTTCCCAAAATGCTGTTACACATCACAGTACTTGCGACGGTTGGTGGTCAGGCCTGGAGGCGGACCCAGACTGACACCAGAACGCTGGCCGCCATCAACCACGCCACCGCCGCCACGGCCAGCGACGCTTCCAACCGCATCCGGTCCACCATCACATACAACGTCGCCAGGTAAACGAAGTAGGGAATGATCGACCACATGCCAAACACGATGGTGGTTTTCAAGTCCTCCACTGAACGCCCTTTGCCGACGATGAAATGCGCAATCAGCGCAAAGGTCGGAAACAACGGCACCAGCCCGGCGATGTAGTAATTTTTGGTCTTGGCTAGCGCCGCCAGAATCAGCACCACCGCCGCGCCCAACGCTGCTTTGAGAATCAGATCCATCAGTGACTCAATCCATACTTTTTAACTTTGTCGAACAGCGTGGTTTTGGCCATGCCCAGTTCCAGGCTGGCCTGGGTCAGGTTGCCGCCGCTGCGCTGCAAGGCATCGCTGAGCAAATTGCGTTCGAAGGCTTCCACCGCTTCAGCAAAGGCCAGGCCCTGATTGCTGCCGCTGGCGCCGGTTTTTTTGAAGGCCGGCAGGCCGAGGGCGAAGCGTTCGGTGACGTTGCGCAGTTCGCGCACGTTGCCCGGCCAGTCGTGGCTCATCAGGTTCGACAGGGTCTGGTTGTCCAGCTCCGGCACGGCGCGGTCAAAGCGCAGGGAAGACTGCTGCAAGAAGTGCTCGAACAGTTGCAGGATGTCTTCGCGACGTTCGCGCAGCGGCGGCAGTTCCAGGGTGACCACGTTCAAGCGGTAATACAGGTCGCTGCGGAATTCGCCGGCCTTGCTGGTTTCGGCCAGATCGGATTTGGTGGCCGCGATCACCCGGCAATCCACCGCCACGCTCTGGTTTGAACCGAGGCGTTCGAGGGTGCGTTCCTGCAACACTCGCAGCAGTTTGATTTGCAACGGCAGGGGCATGCTTTCCACTTCGTCGAGGAACAGCGTGCCGCCGTCGGCATGTTCGATCTTGCCGATCCGCCGCTTGCCGGCACCGGTGAAGGCGTTGGCTTCATGGCCGAAAATTTCGCTTTCAAACAGGTTCTCCGGCAGACCGCCGCAGTTCAGCGCGACGAATTGTTTGGTGTGGCGGCGGCTGAAGTCATGTAGGCAGCGCGCGACCAGTTCTTTACCAGTGCCGGTCTCGCCTTCGATCAACACGTTGGCCGAGGTGTCGGCGACGTTGGCGATCAGTTCCCGCAGGTTTTGCATGGCTGGCGAGCGACCGATGATGCGGCCTTCGAGGGAATCGCGCTCGGCCAGTTGCCGGCGCAATGACGAGACTTCGCGGGCGAGGCTGCGTTGTTCCAATGCACGGCGGGCGACGTCCACCAGGCGTTCGGGGGAGAAGGGTTTCTCCATGAAGTCATAGGCGCCTTTTTGCATCGCGCCGACCGCCATGGAGATATCGCCGTGACCGGTAATCAGCACCACAGGCAAGCTGCGATCGCGGGCCTTGAGCCGGGTCAGCAGTTCCAGGCCATCGATGCCGGGAAGGCGAACGTCGCTGATGACGATGCCGGCGAAATTGTCGCCGACCCGTTCCAGGGCTTCCTCGGCGCTGCCCACGCCGACGCAAGGAATGTCTTCCAGGGTCAGCGCCTGTTGGCAGCCGAGCAGTACATGAGGATCGTCTTCGACGATCAGCACACTAAGGTCGTTGTTCATATTGGCTCGGCGGGAGTGGGGCTTACCAACGGTAAACTAAGGACGAAGGTGGTACCACCGCTGGCAGGGTGTTCGACGCCCAAGTGCCCGCCGGTGGCGGCAGCCAGACTGGCGGACAGGGTCAGGCCGAGGCCCAGGCCTTGTGCGCCGGGTTTGGTGGTGAAGAACGGTTCGAACAGATGCTTGCGTGCTTCGGCGTCGATGCCGTGGCCGTTGTCGCGCACGCGAAGGCGATATTTACCGTCGAAAACGTCACCCTCCAGCCACAGCTCCGGCAGCGGTTGGGCCTGCATGGCATCAAGGGCGTTGCCGACCAGGTTGACCAGAATCTGCTCCAGGCGGGTCTGATCGATCTGCACTTGCACATCTGTGAAAGCGCGATGCAGTTGCAGGTGCGCACTTTCCACCCGACTGCCAAGCAGTTGCAAGGCGGCGTCTACGGCTTTGCCAAGGCTGGCCTGGCCTTTGTCATCACCGCGACGCGCGAAAGAGCGCAGGCTGGCGGTGATCCGGCCCATGCGGTCGATCAGTTCATTGATGGTATTGAGGTTGGTACYGGCCACGTCCAGTTGTCCACGCTCCAGAAAGCGTACGGTGTTGCCGGACAAGGTGCGCAGTGCCGCTAATGGCTGGTTCAATTCGTGGGCGATGCTGGTGGACATTTGGCCGATGGCGGCCAGTTTTCCGGCCTGTACCAGCTCATCCTGGGCGCGGCGCAGCGTATCTTC
>NZ_JBFUKU010000263.1:0-7231 GCF_056400685.1 Pseudomonas sp. P5_A12
CGATCAGCGCGGGTTTGAGAATTGCGCAACCCCGGTCAGGAGCTCACAGCATGCAGCCCAAGGCAGATGCGCGATACGACCTGACGTTGTTGAGTCTGCTGGTTTTGATCACCGTGGTGCTGGGTTATTCGCCGCACAGCCGGATCGATTGGGCGCTGGAAAACCTGTTAGTGCTGTTGCTCGTCGGCACGTTGGTGGCGGCTTCACCCTGGTTTCGTTTGTCCGCTGCGTCGGTCACCCTGATTTTCGTGTTCCTGTGTATTCACGAATTGGGGGCTCACTATACCTACGCCGAAGTGCCTTATGACCGTTGGTGCTCAACCTTGACCGGGGTCAGCCTCAACAGGGCACTCGGGCTGCATCGCAATCACTTTGATCGACTGGTTCATTTAAGTTACGGACTGTTTATGGTTTATCCCGTGCGGGAAGTGCTGTTGCGGCTGACCCCGTTGCGGGGCTTCTGGGTGATTTTTGTGGCGTTGAACATCATGCTGTCGACGTCAGCTATCTATGAACTGGTGGAATGGATTGGCGGGGCCTATCTGGGCGACGACACTTCTCGCGCGTTTATCGGCGCACAAAACGACCCATGGGATTCACAGAAAGACATGGCGCTGGCGGTGGCCGGCGCCTGTGTCAGTCTGTCGGTAATGTTCCTGATCAAACTAAAGAAGGCATGAGCGCGCTCATTGCGCCCCAAACACCATCGTCCAATACACCCCTTTATCACTGCGCGCATCCGCCGCATAACCCGCGCCGACCTGAGTAAACATCGGGTTCATCAAATTCGCACAATGCCCGGGGCTGGCCAGCCATCCCGCCATCGCCTTGCTCGGTGAACTCTGTCCGGCGGCGATATTTTCGCCGATCTGCCTGCCACGAAAGCCCGCGGCCCTGGCTCGATCCGCTGGCCTATCACCGTCGGGGTCCTGGTGTGCGAAGTAATTGCCGTAGGCCATGGCCTTGCTGTGCCCTTGTGCGGCGGCGCCCAAAGCGGGGCTCCAGCCAAGTGGTCGCGCAGCGGCGAAGCGCCGGCCCCCACACATCCGCGATTTGGATCGCGCTGCGTTCACCTGTGCCAACAATGCTTTGCTGACGGATCGCGAATCGCCGATCTGACTGTCGAGCACTGGCCGCGCCAGCACCACTTGCCATTCGGTCCTGGCGCGACTGACGCCAATGTCGGCGTACTGGCCGTCCAGCAGCGCCCCACAGTAATCATCCTGGAGCATGTCAAACGCCTGATCGGCATCCTGTGCGCCGACCACCCGAATGCTGCGTACCGCCACCGCTGAATAGCCGGAAGCCTTCAGCCGATCACGCAAACCGCCGCCATAGCCAACGGGCAACGCCAGGTTGGAGTTCAGCGCCAGCGGTGCCAGGCGTTGTGCCGGGCGCCTGTCGCAACGTTGCGGATGGGCACGGTAGTCGTTGATCGCGGCCACCAATTGGCGTTCGCCATTGGCATGAGCGGGAGAAGAGAATAGAGCAAGCACAGGCAAGAAACACAACGAGGCGAGGACGGTCGGGTGCATGAGGCAGACAGCTCTGATGAGAAGACAGTGGTAATGGGAGTTCACGGCGGGAGTAAGACTGGGATTTGCACACTAGGTTCAGGAGGGATGGATGCAAAAAATACGGCTTTGCCTTCCGCGTGGCGCAAATGGCTAAAAGTCCGCGGCCGGCCTTAAACATGTGACGGTCGCAGTCGATGTCGTTTGCATCAGCAACGGATTTCAACAGCAAGCCTTCCCGCTCCCACGCTTTTACGTGGAAGCGGGTGAGAGGTGCTTAGATAAGTTCACCGCAGAAAATTTCGTGATTGCCATCGGCCGGACTATCGCGCACCACCAGTGCGTAATGGCCGGAGCGCAGCGTGTCGTATGGCAGAGGCACAGTCTTATCGAGTTGGATTCCCTCTGTTTCGTTGAAGTTGTCAGTAACAACTCTGTTGAGTGAATAGGCCGGTTTCGGCTCATGCTTGGCACAGCTTCCCGAGTAGACATAGGTATACAAGTGCGCCGGAACCAAAGTGCCATCGGGTACACCACCCACGAATAATGAGAGCTCCGTCTCACTACTGTTCACGGGGGTTAGAACGGCCTGAGCGATATGCCCGGCATTGTAAGTAGTTGCGTTCAAGGGAACGGCGTCGATCTGCTGTTGGGCTGATACAGCCACGGAGATGCAGCCTGCCGCTACCATCAACGCCAGCGAAGATACGATTTTCATCGTAAACCTCCTGCCTTGAGAAAGGCGCGTTGAAGTGATCCCCCTATAAATTTTAGTCGTCCATACACATCCAGGCTYTCTTCGGATAGTCGGTCTAATAGCGATTGGGTCTTAAAGGTATTTATCCGTCACAGCACCTTCTGAAGCACTGGACACCGTCTTCGCATACTTCGCCAACACCCCGCGCTTGTATTTGGATTCCGGCCGCACCCAACGGGTTTTACGCTCGGCCAACACTGCATCGGAAACATCCACCGTAATCTGTCGGGTTTCGGCGTCGATGGTGATTTTGTCGCCGTCTTCAATCAACGCAATCGGCCCGCCTTCAAAAGCTTCCGGCGTGATATGCCCGACAACAAAACCGTGCGAGCCGCCGGAGAAGCGGCCGTCAGTGATCAACGCGACATCTTTGCCCAACCCCTTGCCCATGACCGCCGACGTCGGTGAGAGCATTTCACGCATGCCTGGCCCACCCTTGGGCCCTTCATAGCGAATCACGATGACGTCGCCGGCCTTGACCTCGCCGTTGAGGATGCCGGCCAGCGCACCTTCCTCGCCATGATAGACGCGGGCCGTTCCTTCGAAGCGCAGGCCTTCCTTGCCGGTGATCTTGGCCACTGCGCCGGTGGGCGAGAGGTTGCCGTGCAGGATCACCAGGTGTGAGTCCTTTTTGATCGGCTTGTCGAAGGGCAGGATCACGTCCTGGCCTTCTGGATAGTCAGGCACGCTGGCGAGGTTTTCTGCCAGGGTCTTGCCGGTGACCGTCAGCACGTCACCATGCAACATGCCGGCGTCGAGCATGCGTTTCATCAGCGGCTGGATGCCGCCAATGGCTACCAGTTCGCTCATCATGTATTTGCCGCTGGGGCGCAGGTCGGCCACCACTGGCGAGATCTTGCCCAGTTCGACGAAGTCGTCCAGCGTCAGGTCGACATCCACGGCGTTCGCCATGGCCAGCAAGTGCAGTACGGCGTTGGTTGAGCCGGCGAGGGCAATGACCACGCGGATCGCATTTTCAAAGGCTTTGCGAGTCATGATGTCGCGCGGCTTGAGATCCAGCTTGAGCAGTTCCATGACCTGCTGACCGGCGCGGAAACTGTCTGATGCCTTATCGCTGCCGACTGCGTCCTGAGAACTGGAACCGGGCAGGCTCATGCCCAAGGCTTCGATGGCCGAGGCCATGGTGTTGGCCGTGTACATGCCGCCGCAGGAGCCAGGGCCGGGAATCGCCACTTCTTCGATCTGTTTGACCTGGATCTCGCTGATATCCCCCCGCGCATGCTGCCCCACGGCCTCGAACACCGAAATGATGTCGGTGTGGCCGGCACCCGGACGGATGGTGCCGCCATAGACAAAGATCGACGGGCGATTGAGCCGCGCCATGCCGATCAGGCAGCCCGGCATGTTCTTGTCACAACCTCCCACGGTCACCAGGCCGTCAAAGCCTTCGCAACCGACCACCACCTCAATCGAATCGGCGATCACCTCGCGCGACACCAGCGAGTACTTCATGCCTTCGGTGCCGTTGGCGATGCCGTCGGAAATGGTGATGGTGTTGAAAATGACGCCTTTGGCGCCGGCCGCGTTGGCGCCTTTTTCGGCCTCAAGGGCGAGTTTGTCGATGTGCATGTTGCACGGCGTGACCATGGCCCAGGTGGACGCGATGCCGATCTGCGGCTTCTTGAAGTCGGCATCGGTGAAACCCACGGCGCGCAGCATGGCGCGTGCGGGGGCCGCTTCAACGCCGTCGATGACTTGAGAGGAGTATTTGCGCAGATCGTCTTTGTCGCTCATGACTTTTCCTCACATAAAAAGGCTGATCGATGGCTTCCAGGCCCGGGGTTTTAAGTCTAGCCCGGGTTCGCAGAACCGGCCCGATAAGAAAAACCGATACCCCCTTAAGGATTTCCCAGAGGCGGGGCGGGCGCCTGCGGCTTTAGAGTCACGCCCAACAGAGTGACTGTCGCGCATCGACTCCACGCCTGCCGCAATTTCAAAAAAATAAGAAGGTGAATGCATGAGTAACGAAACAGTCGATATCAAGGCGTGGATCGACAACCGACCGGTTGCGCCTTACCAATGGCTGATCATGGCCCTGTGTTTTTTCATTGTGCTGTTTGACGGTTTTGACGTCGCGGTCATGGGCTTTATCGCCCCTTCACTGATCCAGGAGTGGGGCCTGTCCAAAGCCGCTTTCGGTCCGGTGATGAGTGCCGGCATGGTCGGCCTGGCCATTGGTGCGTTGACGGCCGGCCCTTACGCCGACCGCCTGGGACGCAAAAAGGTGCTGCTGTGCGCCGTGACCGGTTTCAGTGTGCTGAGCCTGGCCTGCGCGTTCGCCCGCAATCCCTATGAACTGGCGGCTCTGCGGCTGTTCATGGGCGTGGCGCTGGGCGCGGCAATGCCCAATACCACCACATTGCTGTCTGAATACCTGCCGGAGCGCAATCGCTCGCTGTTCATCACCATCATGTTCACCGGCTTCAACATGGGCTCGGGCTTGGGTGGTTTTGTCGCCGCGTGGCTGATTCCGAGTCACGGCTGGCAATCGGTGCTGCTCTTTGGCGGGATCATGCCGCTGTTGCTGGTGCCGTTCTTGTGGTTTCTGTTGCCTGAGTCAGCGCGTTTTCTGGCCACTAAAAATGCACCTGCCAGCCAGATTTCCAATGTCTTGAACAAGTTGGGCGGGACATTCACCAACGCCACCCGGTTCATCATGACCGAGCCCCAGGCTCAGCAAAAAGCCCCGGTGCGCATGCTGTTCAGCGAGCGTTTCCGCCTCGGCACCTATGCACTCTGGCTCACCTATTTCATGGGCCTGCTGGTGATCTACCTGACCATGGGCTGGATGCCGACGCTGTTGCGTGAAGGCGGCTTATCGATTGAACGCGCAGCGACCATTACCGGGCTGTTCCAGATTGGCGGCACCGTGGGTGCGATCCTGGTCGGTTGGGCCATGGACCGACGTAATCCGAACGCTGTTATCGCGACCTCTTATGCGTTGGGCGGTGCATTCATTCTGCTGCTGGGGGCCTTCAGCCTTGAGTCGAGCCTGTTGGCAATCGGCGTGGTCGCGGCGGGGTTCTGCATGAGCGGTGCGCAAACCGGGCTCAACGCCTTCGCGCCGGGTTACTACCCGACCGAATTCCGCGCCACCGGGGTGAGCTGGATGCTGGGCATCGGGCGTTTCGGGGCTATCTTTGGTTCTCTCATCGGTGGTGCGGTGCTCAGCCTCGGGTTGGGTCTGCCGTTGCTGTTCGCCCTGTTGAGCGTGCCGGCCTTTATCGCTGCACTGGCGATCCTGGCTAACGGTCATGCACGACGCCGGGTGAACCAGGCCTTGCTGACGCAATAATCTTTTTTAAACACAGGAACTCGTTATGGCACGCATCATCGGTGGCCTCGCCGTCTCACATACACCCACCATCGGCTTCGCTGTCGATCACGACAAACAGAACGAGGCGGCCTGGGCGCCGATTTTCGAAGGTTTCGAACCGATCAAGGTCTGGCTCAAAGAGCAGAAACCGGATGTGCTGTTCTACATCTTCAACGACCATGTGACCTCGTTTTTCTTCGACCACTACGGCGCGTTTTCCCTGGGCGTCGATGAGCGGTACGAGGTCGCCGACGAGGGCGGCAATCCACGATCGCTGCCTGCGGTCGGCGGGCATGCGGCCCTGTCGCGACACATCGGTCAAAGCCTGATGGCCGATGAGTTCGACATGAGTTTCTTCCGCGACAAGCCGCTGGATCATGGCTTCTTCTCGCCGATGTCGGCGCTGTTGCCTTGCGATCCTGCGTGGCCGGTGGAGATCGTGCCGCTGCAAGTCGGTGTGTTGCAGTTCCCGATTCCCAGTGCGTTGCGCTGCTACAAGCTGGGCCAGGCCCTGCGCCGGGCCATTGAAAGCTATCCCGAAGACTTGAAGGTGGCGATTGTGGCCACCGGCGGCGTATCCCATCAGGTGCATGGCGAGCGCTGTGGTTTCAATAACCCGGAGTGGGATGCGCAGTTCATCGATTTGCTGGTCAACGACCCGGTGCGCCTGACCGAAATGACCCACGCCGAGTACGCCACCCTGGGCGGGATGGAAGGTTCGGAGGTGATCACCTGGCTGATCATGCGCGGCGCGTTGTCGGCCACGGTGAAAAACCTGCATCAGGATTATTACCTGCCGTCGATGACCGGCATCGCCACCTTGCTCCTGGAAAACCAGGATCGCCCGGTGCCTGCTGACGTCAACGCCCGCCACTTGCAGCATATGCAACACCAGTTGGCGGGGATCGAGAAGCTGGAAGGGACGTACCCGTTCACCCTGGAACGCAGTGCCAAGGGCTATAGCCTGAACAAGTTTCTGCACCGCATGATCGAGCCCGAGTGGCGCCAGCGTTTCCTTGATGCACCCGAGGCGCTGTTTGAAGAAGGCGGCTTGAGCGAAGAGGAACGCGATCTGCTGCGCCGCCGCGATTGGCGCGGTTTGATCCAGTACGGAGCGATCTTCTTTGTGCTGGAAAAACTCGCGGCTGTGCTGGGTATCCCCAACTTGCAGGTCTACGCCGCCATGCGTGGGCAAAGCCTGGAAGACTTCATGAAAACCCGCAATCAGCAGGTGCTCTACTCGGTGGCGGGCAAAGCACCGCGCTGATCGCGCCGACATTCTCGCGGCTCTTCCCGGGCCGCCCAGTTCATTTTTCTGTTTGACCTCACTGTGCCCGGCATTACCGGGCGCAGGGTCTTTCTTTAGCCAAAAATTGGAAAACAATAACAATGAAAATCACGGTCAACCCTCGTTTCGTCTGCACGTTCGCCATGGTCTCCGCGTTTCCTCTGGCGGGTTCGGCGGCCGGATTCGTGGACGATGCCAGCGCCAACCTGAACCTGCGTAACTTCTACATCAACCGCAACTTCACCAACCCGACCAACCCGCAGAGCAAGGCCGAGGAGTGGACGCAGAGCTTCATCCTCGACACCAAGTCCGGGTTCACCCAGGGCCCGGTGGGT
>NZ_JBFUKU010000264.1:0-7158 GCF_056400685.1 Pseudomonas sp. P5_A12
GTTGATGTCCTGTTGATGTCCTGGTTGCGCCACTCAGGTTTCCCAAAACCACTCTCTCATATGGGCTCAAAATCCTCGGTCAGCAAACGCGTGGGCACATCGCCGCGTCGCGTTTCTCGTTCTCCATCGCGAGGAATTTGACATGAAAAATCTTCGACATTTGGGACGCACAGTCCTTGTTACCGGAGCGGGGGGAGGCATCGGTGCCGCAATCGCTCGGCTGTACTGTGAAGAGGGAGCCCAGGTCGCACTGGTAGATTTTGATGAGCAAACAGTTTCCGAGTTAGCCAAGCAACTCATTGCTGCCGGCCACGTGGTGGCCTGGGCTAAAGCTAACGTCGCAAATTTTGATCAATGCAGTCGAGCCTGCGCTGAGCTTAGCGAGCAGCTCGGCCCAATCGACACCTTGATCAACAATGCAGGCGTGTCACCCAAACATCAGGGCGCACCCGCACCTGTTTGGGCAATGGATCCTCTGGAATGGGATCGTGTCGTCGGCATCAACCTCACTGGCTCGTTCAACTTGGTTAGGGCGCTCGCACCGGGGATGGTCGAGCGCCGCTTTGGGAGAATCGTGAACATGTCTTCCGTTGCTGGCAGCGCCTATTTGCCGATTGTTGCGGCGCATTACAGCGCTACTAAAGCCGCAATTATCGGTTTTACCCGTCACCTGGCAGGCGAGCTCGGGCCATATGGGATTACGGCAAACGCGTTGGCTCCGGGACGCATCGAAACGCCGCTTCTAAAAACAGTTTCTGCGCAAGCAAACCAGACAGTCGTTGATGAGACACCGTTGGGCCGTCTTGGAACGCCCCTTGAGGTAGCCAAAGCAGCATGCTTTTTGACTTCAAACGAGAGTGACTTCATCACGGGTCAAGTCGTAGACGTGGCGGGCGGCTGGTTGATGCGCTGATCCAGATTACTCAGCAGGACTCGCATCCAACGTAGCAATTTATCTTCCAGTTTTCCACAGCAGGTGGTGGCATGGTTCGAACAATGGGTTTTCCTGGCCGGTATGAACAAGGGCCTGGCGCGCTACGGCAGCTTGGCAGAGTCCTTTCCGATATGGGGCGGTCGCGTCCTTTGGTGTTATGCGACGAGTTCGTCTCGACTCATCTGTGGCCTGAAGTCGGAAATGCCTTGACCGACCATGGGATTGAAGCGAGCAGCATCGTTTTTCCTGGTGAGTGCACTCGAGTTGCAATTGCTTCGCTATGTCAGCGTTCAGCTGATTACAAACCGGACACCATTATAGCTCTGGGTGGAGGGAAGACGATTGATACGGCTAAAGGCATGGCCGCACAGCTCAACATCCCTATCGTCGTATGCCCGACTATTGCTTCCAGCGACGCCCCAACCAGCCGATTGATTGTGCTTTATGACGACGCGCACAAGGTCGTCGGTGTCGAGTACCTGAACATGAACCCCTCCGCAGTCGTCGTTGACACTGAAGTCATCGTTCGAGCGCCTGCAAGGTTCTTCGCCGCAGGTATCGGTGATGCCATCAGCAAAAAGTTTGAGGCGCAGCAATGTCAGTCTGCCGGAGGTAACAACTCGTTCGGTACGCCGGCATTGAACACAGCATTGCTTTTAACCGAAGCGGTGTTCACGACGCTGATGACCTACGGATACAGCGCTTACCAAGCGGTGAGCCGGCAGGAAGTTAATGATGATGTCGAGCGAGTCGTTGAAGGAACCGTTCTTATCAGTGGCGTTGGTTTTGAAAGTGGTGGCTTGTCACTAGCTCACGCGCTTGTGCGAGGTCTTACGGCAATACCTGCGATCACTTCCATGCTGCATGGTGAGCTTGTCGCATTCGGAACGCTGGTGCAGATGTCCGTTGAAGAACGCCCAGACTCAGAGATCCTGGCTGTCGCTCAACTTCTGAATGACGTGAATCTTCCTGTCACTCTCGACGGTCTTGGTCAGACGTTCCCGTTTACTGCTGAGGAGCTGGAGACTGTCGTCCAGGCAACGCTGAGTGCCGTGTACGCAAAAAACATGGCGCCAGCGCTTACAGCTGAACGACTCATTCGAGGACTCGCTCGTGCTGACGCGCTGGGACAACAATTTGAGCGCTTCTACTAACCGTTAAATGCAGTACAGCTAATCCAAGAATAAAAGAGGCTCAGAAAATGACAGACAAAACCGTTCCGCACATCCATGACCTGCTCAAAGACTCCCCTAAGAACTGGGGTAAGTGGGGCCCGGATGATGAGGTAGGCTCACTCAACTACCTTACAGGTATCGAAGTGCTCCAAGGGGTCAAAGAGGTCAAGCAAGGCAAGACATTTACTTTGCAGGTGCGGATGGCAGATCCTGCTGGTGATCCGGTCTGGCCTGGCCGCTCCCAGTCAAAACGCATGAATATCATGGATCGTGGTCACTACAACTGTGGCAAAGGCCCACATTTTCCGGGCTCTTACGAGTTCGCCGACGACGTGATGTTTTTTCATCTTCAAGGGTCAACTCAGTACGACGCCCTTGGCCATGTCTGGTACGACGATCAGATTTGGAATGGCTACAGCGCCGATACCACTATCGGCTCCTTGGCCAAGGCGAGCGTTGCTCCATTGGGTGAAAAAGGCATCGTTGGCCGAGGCATTCTGATCGACATAGCGCGCCACCGTGGTAAAGACGTGCTGGATGCAGGTGAAACTTTCAACCATGAGGATCTAATGGCTGCGGCCCGGGCTCAAGGCGTCTCTATCAACAAGCGCGACATTCTCATCATCCGCACTGGATGGATTGGCTCGTTTTATAAACGCGACCCGGAAGAGTTCTACAAAGACTTTATCGAGCCAGGCCTGACCTACAGCCCTGAGCTGGTGAAGTGGTTTCAGGAGATGGAAATTCCGAACATTGTCACCGACACCATTGCTAACGAAGTCACCATCGATCCCGTGTCAGGGGTCGCGCTGCCGTTGCACAACGCACTCATGAGGAACCTGGGCATCACTCTCACCGAGATCGCTCAGCTTGATCCTCTCGCTGAGGACTGCGCTGAGGACGGTCAGTGGACGTTCCTCTATACCGCAGCTCCTTTAAAGGTCGTTGGCGGAACCGGCGCTCCTGTGAATCCGATCGTCATTAAATAAGTGTCTTTGCCTGGGGGCAGCAGAAACGCTGCTCTCAGGTTTTTCTCTCCAATTAACGGCTCCCGAACGGCAGGCTGTTGGCTTATCATCCTCTGCGCAAATCGAGGGCGTTCTTCTGATCGTCCTGTCTCCACGCTACGATCGAGGATGCTGAATCTCCAATGAAAAAAATCGAGAAACCGAAGCTCAAGGATGTGGCTGAATTGGCGGGCGTCTCGATGGGGAGTGCTTCAAGAGCATTGGCTGTCCCGCACTTAGTGAAACCTGCAACGCTCGCCAAAGTACAAGCAGCTGTTCAAGAGCTCGGGTACGTGCGAGACGGGGCCGCGCGTGCTTTGGCATCCAGGCGCACGCACAGCATCGGAGCCGTTTTTCCTACTTTTAACAACCCTGCGTTTGCTGAAGCTGTCCAGGCCCTCCAGTTAAGGCTAACGGAGCTTGGGTATCACCTGATCATTTCTTCCCATGAATACGACCAGGCGCAAGAACYGGTGAACGTAAGGAACATGATTGAGCGGGGCGTCGAAGGCCTACTGTTGGTGGGTACTGAACACAGTCCTGAAATTTATGAAGCACTAACTGCCGCCCAGTGCCCATTCATTCTCATGTGGTCGCTAGATGGTGCTCACGACCATCACTGCGTGGGGTTCAGCAATGAGGAGGGTGGTCGATTGATAGCCAGGCACTTGCTTAGTCTTGGTCATCAAAGTATCGCCATGATCAGTGGAGTTGTTTCTCACAACGAACGGGCAAAATACCGTCTGAAAGGAATCACCGCTCAGCTACTCGAGTCAGGGATCGAGCTTTCAAGTGAACGGATTATTGAGCAGCCGTTCACGATTGAGGGAGGGCGCGCCGGGCTGCGAATTGCTATGGAGCTTAACCCCAAGCCTACAGCCATTGTCTGCAGCACTGACCTCACCTGTATCGGAGCGTTGGCGGAAGCGCGTTCCAATGGGATCGACGTCCCCAAAGAACTGTCAGTCAGCGGGTTCGATGATATCGAGTTCGCGGCTGCCTACGTGCCAGCCCTGACGACCGTCAGGGTGCCGACTTCGAAAATTGGTATCAGCAGCGCCAACAACATCGTTGCGCTGATCGAGGGGCGCCCACTTGCACGCCGGGAGCGCATACAAATCGAACTCGTCGTCCGAGATAGTACGGCTCCACGGCCTTAGAGCGTTTTCAGGAAGGGACTAAACTCTTGGTGCTTCATTGGCATTGAACCAGCCTGGGCGGTACTCGCTCCAAGTCAGTTGCCAGAATCCCTCATGCTTGCGACGAAGCCGCATCCGGTAATGCGCGCCATAGAGAGGTGTGCCATCTTGCGTGTGTGAGTTTCCAGGAATGACTCTGCCGACAATCATTTCCGCTACACCCTTTTCCTCGTCGGACTTGATCTCCAGCACGTCCGCGAAATGCTGCATCCACGGCCAAGGCCTGCGAAACTCTTTGAAGGAGCCGATGATCGCGTGGCGCCCTTCAATAAGGCCCATCGGTTGGAAATCACCAGCGGCGTCGTTGGTAAAGCAATGGGCGAGTAGCTGCATGTCAGCCTGATCCAGCGCCCATGAGTAACGAGCGTAGGTTTCAGCAATACACTCCTCGCTGGGTACCGAAGGCGTTGAGTTTTGGAAAGCAAACCATGGCGCGTTCAGTTCGCTCACGATGGTCGGAGCGGGATCGCCAATCCTCCATCCGTCGTCACCTGGTGGAAGCTGCCAGTGAGTTGCAAGCGAGTAGTCCCCGGTTACCCAATTCAAGGCAATCAGCACGCTGTCGAGGCGCCAGGTGCCTGCTGTTTTTTTCAGAGAGCCTGTGACAGTCATTCCAAATCCGAGCTTGGCCGACTTTGTGGCTTTGCTTATATGGCCATAGGCGTAGAAACTGAAAGTGGCGTCGGTTTCTCCACCTCCCACATAGTGATTGGTTGCCTTCACTGAAAAGCCATCAGCCTTGGCACGGTCTTGCTGGAAAGCTCTGACAATCTTGCGTCCACCCTCATGAGCGGACATGTGGCTAGTTACCAGCTGGCAATTGTCAGTGAACATATCCCCAGCAGATTCCCAATTACCGCTCTCCCAGGCTTCCAGAAAGGTGGCTATAACGCCCTTAATTTCGGTTCGATCACTTGAGCCGGTCACTTGGTCACCTTCGAGACAGGTTGGCCAATTGGGAAGTGTGGAAGGACATACTCGGCCATCTCCTCCAGGACATCAGATGCTGGTCGCTGGAGAGGTTTGATATTCAGTGCCACGTGTGAAACGCCCTCATCCTGTTGCCGCTTCCAGAGTTCCACGAGAGCATTACGCCCGATCCTTATTCCGTTGTAGCCACGTTCCAGCGGTGCACTCGGATCCTTCGCTAGATCGAAAAATGTCGCATAGCCGTATGGCTTAGTAGTGCTGGATTGACTAGCGGAACGGAACTCTCGGATGAGGCCGGGCAAGCGATTGAAGTCGCTCAGATGCCAGATCCAGGCATCCGCATTATTGGCTATCCACTCAAGCGTCTGACGGGCCCTGCCCACCACAATCATGGGAAGGCGAGGGCCGACGGGTTTGGGCACCATGTCCAGCAAGCCTTCCAGCTGACCGAAAAGCTTGGTGGAGGCGGTTGGGAAGCTGTTTTCCGTGACTGTCTTAATCAGCTCGAAGCCTTCTCGGTATCGTTCTTCTCTCGCTTCGAAATCAATCCCGAATGCTGGATATTCAATCGGGCGGTCTCCGCTGGAGAGCCCCAGCAAGAAACGACCGCCGGTTAGCTGGTCGACCGAAACAGACTGTTTCGCAACGATCAGTGGTTCACGCAGCGGGAGCACAATACCAGTCGTGCCCAAGGCAATGTTTTTGGTAACAGCGGCCAGATATCCCAGGTATACAAAAGGGTCGAACATTTGACCTGTGTCGCCAAAACTAGGGTCATAGAAGGGCACATCTCTCATCCACAGACTTGCGAATCCAGCCTCGTCCGCAATACGAGCAAGGCGTTGATGATCCTGTAGGGTGGGAAACGGTGAATTAGGATAGCCCTCCAACGGCATGATGTAGCCGAAAGTCAGACCTTGAGGTTTGAAGACCCGTGAGTACGCGGGGTGTGCGGCGAGTTCGGGACTGAGCTCTAGCGACTGGGTAACTGAAGTCATTTGTAAACCTCGATGGGCAGGCCGTCTGAAGTGGCAGATACGGCTGTCTATGAAACAGGTCTCCATGATAGTGAAGGCATTGGGGAAATTGTGTCCCGACTGTTGTGTCACATGGGGCATTGATCTGGTCGACGGGGCGGCATTAATTGGTATGACTTCTCGTCACAGATGGTGTGAATTTCTGAGTATTCTCCTACGCAATGGCATCGCCTAATCTCCTCAAACGATTGAACAACTGGCTCCCCGCCGGTCACACGTTGAGAGAAACCTATAATGAACACGCCCGTTAAGCCTGATGAACTTGCTATACCTTACGCGCTGCCGCAGGTGCCTTTCATGTCCCCAGACATGGTGCATCCAGGCGTAATGACCACTTGGCTCGAAGATGACAATCTCTGGGTGCCTGTCACCAAGTCAGTTTCTTTCAAGCCACTGCTGCTGAGTGTTAGCGGCGGCTACTATATAAACCTGCTACGAGTGCGTCAGAGCGGGGTGTTATCACGTCACCGCCATTCGGGTGCAGTGCATGCGATCGTATTGAAGGGGCGTTGGTACTACCTCGAACATGACTGGGTCGCTGACGAAGGATCCTTCGCATTCGAGCCGCCGGGGGAGACTCACACTTTGTTCGTCCCTGAAGACGTCGAAGAAATGATCACCTGGTTCCACGTTCAGGGTGGTTACACTTACGTCGATCCACAGGGTGTCGCGGTTGGCTATGAAGACGTTTTCACCAAGCTGGAGGCTGCCCGCAGCCATTACAAGACGCTGGGTTTGCCGGACGATTATATCGAGCAATTTATCCGCTGATTTTGTGGCAAAAAAAACGCGCTACGGCGCGTTTTTTTGTGTAAATAAACAAGTGAACTCAGCTGGGTAAGGAACGTGCCAACATGGATCAATACTCTCAAATGC
>NZ_JBFUKU010000265.1:0-7140 GCF_056400685.1 Pseudomonas sp. P5_A12
GTGAAACCGTGGCCGCTCCTTTGGAGCAAGCCATCACCGGCGTCGAGAACATGCTGTACATGTCCTCGCAGTCCACCGCCGACGGCAAGATCACCCTGACCATCACCTTCGCGCTGGGCACCGACCTGGACAACGCCCAGGTGCAGGTGCAGAACCGCGTGACCCGCACCGAACCCAAGCTTCCAGAAGAAGTGACGCGCATCGGGATCACCGTCGACAAGGCTTCGCCCGACCTGACCATGGTTGTGCACTTGACCTCGCCGGACAAACGCTACGACATGCTGTACCTGTCCAACTACGCCCTGCTCAACATCAAGGATGAGCTGGCACGTCTGGGCGGTGTCGGAGACGTGCAACTGTTCGGCATGGGCGATTACTCGCTGCGGGTGTGGCTCGATCCGAACAAGACCGCTTCACGCAACCTGACCGCCACCGATGTGGTGAGCGCGATTCGTGAACAGAACCGTCAGGTGGCCGCCGGGGCACTGGGCGCTCCACCTGCGCCGAATGCCACCGCTTTCCAGCTGTCGGTCAACACCCAGGGTCGTCTGGTTTCTGAAGAAGAGTTCGAGAACATCATCATTCGCTCCGGCGCTAACGGTGAAATCACTCGCCTGAAAGACATTGCCCGCGTCGAACTGGGTTCCAGCCAATACGCCTTGCGCTCCTTACTCAACAATCAACCGGCGGTGGCGATTCCGATCTTCCAGCGTCCGGGTTCGAACGCCATCGAAATCTCCAATGAAGTGCGCGGCAAGATGGCCGAGTTGAAGAAGAACTTCCCTGAAGGCATGGACTTCAGCATCGTCTATGACCCGACGATCTTCGTGCGCGGCTCCATCGAAGCGGTGGTTCACACCCTGTTCGAAGCACTGATCCTCGTGGTGTTGGTGGTGATCCTGTTCCTGCAAACCTGGCGTGCCTCGATCATTCCGTTGGTGGCGGTCCCGGTTTCGCTGATCGGTACGTTTGCCGTGATGCATCTGTTCGGTTTCTCACTGAACGCCTTGTCACTGTTTGGTCTGGTACTCGCCATCGGCATCGTGGTGGATGACGCGATCGTGGTGGTGGAGAACGTCGAACGAAACATTGGACTGGGACTGACACCAGTCGAAGCGACCAAGCGCGCCATGCGTGAAGTGACCGGCCCGATCATTGCCACGGCCCTGGTGCTGTGCGCGGTGTTTATCCCGGCGGCGTTCATTTCGGGTCTCACTGGCCAGTTCTACAAGCAGTTCGCGTTGACCATTGCAATCTCCACCGTGATCTCGGCGTTCAACTCGCTGACCCTGTCGCCGGCACTGGCTGCCGTATTGCTTAAGAGCCATGACGCGCCGAAAGACCGTTTCTCCAAAGTCCTCGACAAGATTTTCGGTGGCTGGTTGTTCCGCCCGTTCAACCGCTTCTTTGACAAAGCCAGCCATGGTTATGTCGGCACCGTGGGCCGGGTTATCCGCAGCAGCGGGATCGCCTTGCTGCTGTACGCAGGCTTGATGGTGCTGACCTTCTTCGGTTTCTCTAATACCCCGACCGGTTTCGTCCCCGGCCAGGACAAGCAATACCTGGTGGCCTTCGCTCAATTGCCGGATGCGGCGAGCCTGGACCGTACCGAAGACGTGATCAAACGCATGTCCGACCTGGCGCTGAAACAGCCAGGCGTGGAAAGCGCAGTGGCCTTCCCTGGGCTGTCGATCAACGGCTTCACCAACAGTCCTAACGCCGGCATCGTGTTCGTGACGTTGAAACCGTTCGACGAGCGCAAAGACCCGAGCATGTCCGCCGGTGCGATTGCCGGAGCCTTGAACGGTCAGTTCGCCGGTATTCAAGAAGCCTACATGGCGATATTCCCGCCGCCGCCGGTACAAGGCCTGGGCACCATTGGGGGTTTCCGTCTGCAAATCGAAGACCGGGGCAACCTGGGCTACGACGAGTTGTACAAAGAAACCATGAACATCATCAACAAAAGCCACAACGTGCCGGAACTGGCCGGCCTGTTCACCAGCTACACCGTGAACGTGCCACAGGTCGATGCCGCCATCGACCGGGAAAAAGCCAAGACCCACGGAGTGGCCGTCAGTGACATCTTCGACACCCTGCAAATCTACCTGGGTTCGCTGTATGCAAACGACTTCAACCGCTTCGGTCGTACCTACCAGGTCAACGTTCAGGCCGAACAACAGTTCCGTCTTGAACCGGACCAGATCGGTCAGCTGAAAGTACGTAACAACAAAGGCGAAATGATCCCGCTGGCGACCTTCATCAAGGTCAGCGACACCTCGGGGCCGGACCGCGTGATGCACTACAACGGCTTTATCACCGCTGAAATCAACGGTGCGGCAGCGCCGGGCTACAGCTCTGGCCAGGCCGAAAAAGCCATCGAGAAACTGCTCAAGGCTGAACTTCCGAACGGCATGACCTACGAATGGACGGACCTGACCTACCAGCAGATTCTGTCCGGCAACACTGCGCTGTTCGTGTTCCCGCTCTGCGTATTGCTGGCGTTCCTGGTACTCGCGGCCCAGTACGAAAGCTGGAGCCTGCCACTGGCGGTGATCCTGATCGTACCGATGACCTTGCTGTCGGCCATTACCGGGGTGATTGCTTCAGGAGGTGACAACAACATCTTCACCCAGATCGGTTTGATCGTACTGGTGGGACTGGCCTGTAAGAACGCGATTCTGATCGTCGAGTTCGCCAAGGATAAACAGCAGGATGAAGGCATGAGCCCGCTGGCTGCAGTGCTCGAAGCTTGCCGCCTGCGTCTGCGCCCGATCCTGATGACCTCCTTCGCGTTCATCATGGGTGTTGTGCCACTGGTGTTCTCCAGCGGTGCCGGTGCCGAGATGCGTCACGCCATGGGTGTGGCGGTGTTCTCCGGGATGCTCGGGGTGACCTTCTTCGGTCTGTTGCTGACACCAGTGTTCTACGTATTGATTCGCAACTTTGTAGAGCGCGGCGAAGCGCGCAAAGCGGCCAAGGCCCTGAAACTGGAGGCGCAGCAATGAGTTTGAAAGCGTTCCTGCCGAGCCTGCTGGTACTGGCCCTGAGTGCCTGTACCGTCGGCCCGGACTACAAGACCCCAGCGACCGAACCGGCCCACATCACCGCCGCGACCGATGGCGCTGCCGGTCAGAAGAACTTCGACCGCTCGCATTTCGAGGGCATCTGGTGGCAGCAATTCGAGGACCCGACACTTAACCAGTTGGTGACTCGATCGCTGCAAGGCAACCGTGATTTGCGCGTGGCATTTGCGCGCTGGAAAGCCGCTCGGGCGATTCGTGATGACGTCAGCAATGACGCCATGCCGACCATCACCAGCCGGGTCAGCGGTGATCTGGGCGATGGGCAGGTCCCGGGGCAGACCACCGACAAGGTTAATAGCGAACGCTACGACCTTGGCCTGGACATGGCGTGGGAGATCGACCTGTTTGGCCGTATCCAGCGCAACCTGGAATCAGCCAACGCTGAACAGCAGGCTCTCGAGGCTGACTTGTACCAACTGCAAGTCAGCATGATTGCCGAACTGGTGGATTCCTACGGTCAACTCCGTGGTGCGCAACTACGGGAGAAAATCGCGCTGGCGAACCTGCAGAACCAACAGGAATCGCGCAAGATCACTATCAGTCTGCGTGATGCCGGCGTCGGCGATCAGCTGGATGTGGAGCGTGCCGATGCACGTCTGGCGTCTGTCGAAGCCAGCGTGCCGCAATTACAGGCCGAACAAGTCCGGCAGAAAAACCGCATCGCGACCCTGTTGGGTGAGCGTCCGGAGAAATTGACCGTCGATCTGAGTCCCAAGAACTTGCCGGCAATCGCTAAAGCGCTGCCGATTGGCGATCCAGGTGAACTGCTGCAACGTCGGCCGGACATCCTCAGCGCCGAACGCAAACTGGCGTCTGCCACCGCCCGTATCGGCGTAGCCACGGCTGATTTGTTCCCTCGGGTCAGCCTCAGCGGCTTCCTGGGTTTCACCGCGGGTCGCGGCTCGCAAATCGGTTCCTCGGCGGCCAACGCTTGGGCGTTGAGCCCAGCCATCACTTGGGCGGCGTTTGACCTGGGCAGTGTCAAGGCCCGTATACGCGCTGCCGATGCGGATGCCGAAGGCGCACTGGCGACTTACGAGCAGCAAGTGCTGTTGGCGCTGGAAGAGTCGGAAAACGCGTTCAGCGACTACGGCAAACGTCAGCAACGGTTGATCTCACTGATTCGTCAGAGTGAATCGAGCCGCGCCGCCGCCAACCTGGCCGAAGTTCGCTACCGCGAAGGCACGGCGGACTTCCTCGTCCTGCTGGACGCACAACGCGAGCGACTGGCGGCCGAAGATACCCAGGCCCAGGCCGAAACCGATCTGTATAGCGGCATTGTCGCGATTTACAAAGCCTTGGGCGGTGGCTGGCAACCCGAGACCGTCGCCAGCAAGTAAGCTTTTTATAGAGCTCCTTTGGTTGGCCGCAACCAACCAGTTTTTTTAGCCCTGCGCCTCATTCGGTCGCGGGGCTTTTTTTGGTCTGATGATTCTCCAACCCCACTGCACTCCCACAGGGGGTCAGTGGTGTTCTTCAGTATTGTGGTGTTCCAGCACGGTTACGGTGGCCGTTGTCCCGGCGCGCAGGATGTTTTTGCTGGCATAGTCGGCGTCAATCTGAATCCGCACCGGCACCCGTTGCGCCAGTTTGACCCAGGTGTAGCTGGGGTTGATGCTGGCCAGCAAGCGTCCACCCGGCAGGTTTTCGCGGTCGGCGATAGCAAYGGCGATGCTTTGCACGGTGCCACCGAAGGCTTCGCCGCTCATCAATTCGATGTTCACCCGGTCGCCCTCTGCGATTCGTGGCAACTTGGTCTCTTCAAAGTACCCGCTGACATAAAACGATTGGCTGTCCACCAGTGCCAGCAGTGGGCCTCCGACAGTGGCGTAGTCGCCCTGACGGGTCAGCAGGTTGGTGACATAACCGGTGACGGGCGACTCGACCCGAGTGCGTTGCAAGTTCAGTTCGGACTGGGTCAATGCCGCGATGGCCAATTCCACATTGGCTTGGGCCAAAATCAGATTGGCCTGGTTACGCAGCAGATCGGCCTCAGCCACGGTCACCTCCGTATTGGCTTTTTCCCACTCTTCACCAGAGATTGCCGAGCGTTCCTTCAGCGTGCGCCGCCGGTGCTCCTCACTCTGTCTTTGCCTGAGCAATGACTCGCTAGCGGCAATTGTCGCCTGTGACTGCCCCAGCGATGCTTTCGCCACTTCCACTGAGCGTTTGGAGTGTTCCACTGCCAGGGTGTAACGAGCCGGGTCGATTTCCAGCAGTAACTGGCCTTTCTCAACATGCTGGTTGTCTCGTACGGCCAGCCTGACGATGCGCCCCGAGACATCGGCAGACAACGTCACCACATCAGCGCGCACCCGTGCATCCCGGGTCCAGGGCGCGCGGGTGTAATGCTCCCAGGCAAACCAGCCAAGTATGAAGGCCAGCACTACAACGCCCAGTGTTGCGAGTCGGGGAAGGATGTTCTTCAAGGCATCAGGCTCCCATTACCAGAATCAGCGTTGCGCACACGCAGGCATACAACGCTCCCTCGAATAAAGCTTCATGCCAGACGAAACGCAACACGCCGAGACGACGCAAGCCCCAGTCCAGCGCAAGAAAAATTGGCAGCGCCAATAGCAACGCCTGAGCGATTGGCGGCAAGTACACGCCACCCAGTTCAAAATCAATGGGCAAGGGCCGGCACTCCCGTGACGTTTACAGGTTGGAAGTACTCGCGGTACCGCTGTATGAACGACTCCACGATCAGCAACGCCACGCGCATCCGGAACACCGACCAAAGATGCTCGTGAACCTCAAGATGCAGATCGTCCAACTCATCGCCAAGGGTGTGCAAATCCTCCAGCAGGCGGTTGACGTCTACCCCGGGCCGTCCGGCAACCCATCTTCCGCAGTCCCGGACAGCCGCCAACAACCGGCGCTGTTGCTCTGAACTCAAGAGCGTGTTGCCCTGCCCCTGCTGCCTGAGCTGATTCAACGCAACGCCCAGGGCCATGCACCCGAGGCTGACCTGAAACAACTCGCCGGAAGACTTGTCGCTGGTCGCCGGCAACAGTCCCAACATCATGGTCAGTCGATCGACCATGCGGCTTTCAAAGGAAAATTGCTGTTCATCGGTGGCCGGCATCTTCATCAAAGCGTAGACCTGCTCAGCGTTTTCCTTGAATAGTCGGCGAATCCGCAAAGCGGGCCTGAACGGGAAGATCAAGGCGAAGACACTCAATGCCAGGACCGTTGCACTGATATACGCGCCAGCGAACTCGAACCACTGAATCGCGCTGTTCTGGCCGATACCAACGTTTTGCGGCCCCAGCAACAGAAAGGTCGACAACCCAAGACCGATGCCTGTGCCGGTGGTGGCCGGCGTGGCGAGCCCTACCGCGACCGCGTACAGCAACGGCGCCAACAGCAATGCCATCAACTCGAAATTACTGATCATCGGCACCAGCATGAATTGATAAAGCGCCGACACCACCAACGCCAGGCCCAGGCCCCTTGCATAGCTTTGCGCAGCCAGTAGCGGTCTGGGGAACGTTGCCATCAGCGAACAAAGAATTCCGACCAGAACCATCCCGCCGCGCGCACCATCCCAGCCGGTCTCGATCCAGATCAGTCCGGCGACCACAAACGCAGTAAAGGCCCGAATGGCGTTCATCGTGGCCAGGGTGAAATCCAGATGCAGCGGATTCTCCTGTCCCCGAAACACGCTGCTGGCCTGGCGTCCCTCCTGAATGGCGTCGCTCAACTCCAGAATCTGTTCCAGCTGCTGTAACAAACGCGCTTGCTCCCAGCGCAGGGCCCAGGCCAGCGAACGCAGCGTGGCCGGCATGGTTTCAGTCAGTTGTTCAGCCTTGTAAGCCTGATCATCGAAACGCTGCTGCAATGCCGAAAAATGCTGGCGGGCATCGGCCGATAGCGAGCGGCCCTTTTGAGCCAGTTCATCGAGAAATGCCAGTTCTTCAGCGCGCAAACGCTGTATTTCCAAAGGCAGATCACCTTTCCAGCGCTCGGTCAGCAGTTCACGCTGATGGCGCAGCGCCATTAGCCGTGATGTCAGCAACACCAATTGGTTTCCCAGCAACTGGACCAGGCTATTGGC
>NZ_JBFUKU010000266.1:0-7115 GCF_056400685.1 Pseudomonas sp. P5_A12
CTTCGCGCCAGTCGGTGCCCTTGCCCAACAGTTCGCGGCCGGCAAAACTCAAGCTGCCACTGTGAGCGACTTCCAGGCCGTTGAGACAACGCAGCAAGGTACTTTTGCCGCAACCGCTGGGGCCGAGGATGACGATCACTTCACCCGTTTTCACCTGCAAGTCGATGCCGTTCAACACTTGCTGCTCGCCGAAAAACTTGTTGATACCCTTGAACTCGATCAATGCGCTCATGCGTGTGTCCAGCGCCGCTCCAGCACGCGTGAAGCGGCCGAGAGCGGGTAGCAAATGAAGAAGAAAAACAGGAACAGGGCGCCATAGATCAGCACCGACTCGTAAGTGCGCTCGATGATTTGCTGGCCGACCTTGATCACGTCCACCACGCCGATCAGCACCGCCAGTGAACTGGTTTTGATGATGCGCGTGTAGACGTTGAGGGTTGGTGGGGTCATGCGTTTCAACGCCTGTGGCAGCAGCACGTAGCCGTAGAGTTGCGGTCCGTCCAAGCCAATCGATAGCCCCGCCTCACGCTGCCCGCGCGGTAATGAGTGCAACGCGCCGCGCACCACTTCGCCGACTTCGCTGGCGCCCCACAGCGACAACACCAGTACCGCGCACCAGAAACTCGGGAGGCTCAGGCCGAAAAAAATCGGCAAGCCAAAGAACAGCAAATACAGCCAGACCAGCACCGGGATCGCCCGGAACAACTCCAGATACACCCGCAGAATCGCGTTCAGCCATTTTGAGTTCAGCGTGCGCAACACGCCGTACAGCACGCCACCCACAGTGCTGATGGCGATGCTCAGAAATGAGATCGACAAGGTTTGCGCAGCGCCCTTGCCCAGTTGTGGCAACGACACCCAGAGCAACTCAAGACCCGAACTGGCCATGCTGGAGCCTCCTTTCCAGACGGCTGAGCAGCAGCGACAGCGGCAAAAACAGCAGCACGCAAATCAGCGTCAACACGGCGAGCATTTCGTAGGTTTTGTAGTACAGCGCGATGTAGCTTTTGGTGGTGTAGAGAAGTTCCGGCACCGCCACCGCCGAAACCACAGTGGTTTCCTTGAGCAGGAAAATGAAATTGGCGAACAGCGATGGCAGGCTGAGGATGCCGGCTTGCGGCAGGATCACGTAGCGCAGCAATTGCCCATGGGACAGGCCGATGGAACGGCCCGATTCAAGTTGTGCCTGGGGCACTGCGTCCACCCCGGCGCGCAGCACTTCGGTGAGGTAAGCGCCACCGAGAAAGGTCATGGTGATGATCGCCGCCGCAAAACCTGAAACGTTGATGCCCAGTGCCGGCAAAGCGAAGTAGACGAAGAACAGTTGAATCAGCAGGGGCGTGTTGCGCGCCAGTTCCACATACAAGCCAACGAAGCGCTGCAGGTAAGGCGTGCGAAACACCAGAATCGTTGCGTTGAGCAGCGCCACCAGCAGCGATGTGCCAATGGCGATAAAGCCGACCTGCAGCGTCACGCCCACGGCCTTGAGAAACGCTGGCAGAGTACTGAGGATAAACGCGTAATCGAAAGTCATTGAACATCCTGTACGCCGCTCGGTAAGCGACGGCGTTGCATCCAATACCGTGGATAACGGCTCGGCGGACACCGACTTTAAAGGTATAAAAATCAGAATTTAAATACTGTTAAAGCATATTGATATCACGCAAAAAACTATCCGGGGATTTGCTGTCGCAACGTAAGACGACTATTTTTCTTTGCGCTGTAGGAAGGATCTTTTTTCTGAATCCCCCTCCAAGGTCGCACAGCTTTTGGCCAGACTCCCCCCGGCTGAAACCTCACAAGGAAGAGAAAATGGCAGACGTAAAAGTGCCGCAGCGACTGGATCCGCAGGAGATCGTGAAATTGTTGGTGGCGTTGCGCAGGGCGTTGAAGGCCGGGGTGGCCYGAGTGAGCTGATCGTTCCCACGCTCCGCGTAGGAATACAGCCCGTGACGCTCCGCGTCACTGGACGCAGAGCGTCCCTAGAGGCATTCCCACGCAGAGCGTGGGAACGATCACGCCGACGCTATTGCTAGCCGTCGGCGTGTGAAACCTGGAAAGGTTTTGCTGCTGCGTCGAATCAGAACGCCGGCAGAACCGCGCCGCTGTACTTCTTCTCGATGAAGGCTTTCACCTCAGGACTTGTCAATGCCTTGGCCAGTTTCTGGATGGCCGCGCTGTCCTTGTTGTCCGGACGCGCCACCAGGAAGTTCACGTATGGCGAATCCGCACCTTCGATGATCAGCGCATCTTTAGCCGGGTTCAGACCGGCTTCCAGCGCGTAGTTGGTGTTGATCATGTCCAGGTCCACTTGATCCAGCACACGCGGGAGCATGGCCGATTCCAGTTCCTTGAACTTGAAGTTGTGCGGGTTCTTGGCGATGTCTTTTGGAGTCGCCAAAGCGTTTTTCGGGTCTTTCAGCTCGATCAGGCCAGCCTTCTGCAGCAGGATCAGGGCACGGCCGCTGTTGCTGCCTTCGTTCGGGATGGCAATGGTTGCGCCGTCTTTGAGCTCAGCCAGGGTTTTGACTTTCTTCGAGTAGCCGCCGAACGGTTCGACGTGCACGCCGATCACGGTCACCAGGTTCGTGCCTTTGCCTTCGTTGAAGCTTTTCAGGTACGGCAAGGTCTGGAAGTAGTTGGCGTCCAGACGCTTCTGGTCAACCTGTACGTTTGGCTGAACGTAGTCGGTGAAGACCTTGATTTCCAGGTCCACGCCTTCTTTGGCGAGAGCTGGCTTGATCAGCTCCAGAATTTCGGCGTGTGGAATCGGGGTCGCCGCAACCACCAGTTTCTCGCCAGCCTGGGCCAGGCCCGCGGTCAGGGCAGCCGCCAGTGCGGTGAACAACAGAACCTTTTTCATGCAGTGTCCTTATCGAAAATCACGGTCGTCGTCGACGACGGCATTAAATACAAGTGCCAGTGATGTGCTATCGCTGGCGTGATGCGGACAATACCGGGATTTTTTATTCCCTAACAATATCTTTTATTCACTTTCATATTCCATTTTGTTCATGCAGATCATTCCAGCGTCTGCGCCAGGCTTTCGAGCAAACGCTTCAGTTCGGAACGCTCGGCTGGCGTGCCGTTTTTGATCAGTTGAGCAGCCTGCTGTTCGATCTGCGCCAACGACACGGACGCGTCAGGCAAATTCAAATGCCCCGGCAGAATCTCGTCCCCGGTACTGACCAACAACGCAAAGTGAATGACGTTTTCCAGCTCGCGGGTATTGCCTGGCCAACTGTGCCGCTCCAGCACTAGCTGCGCGGCTTCACTGATCAACGGCACCGGCAGGTCGAGGCGATGGCTGTAGATGCCGAGAAAGTACTCGGCCAGCGAGAGGATATCGCCCACGCGGTCACGCAATGCCGGCAGCTCCAGATGGCCTTCACTGAGGTAGTGATAAAGCCGCTCATGGAATTTCCCGGCGGCCACAGCCTGGGCCAGATCAATGCTGGTGGCGGCGACCAGTCGCACGTCCACCGGGCTCGGTTGATGCGCGCCAACACGGGTCACTTCGTGGTTTTCCAGCGCAGCGAGCAGTTTGATCTGAATGGGTAGCGGCAAATCACCGATCTCATCCAGATAGAGCGTGCCGCCATTGGCCGAACCGAACCAACCGGCACGACTGCTCGCCGATCCGCTGAAGCTGCCAGCGGCATAACCGAACAATTCGGCATCGGCGTAGGTCGGGCTAATTGCGCCGCAATTGACCGAAACGAACAACCCGCCACGATCACTGGCGCGGTGGATGTGCCGCGCAAGCAGCTCCTTGCCGCTGCCGGTTTCACCGCGAACCAATACCGAGATCGAGCGGGGGGCCAATTCCTCCAGGTCCTTGCGCAATTGCCGGGAACGCGGATCGACAAACACCAGTGCTTTGGCGCGAATGCTCAGGGGACTTTTTTCTGCATCGGGAAAGGTCAGCAACGGCTGACCGAAGTGTTCAAGGCTCATGGCAGACTCCCGCCCAAAACCGTCGGGAGACGGAGGGCGACACTAAAAAAGAAAAGTTCAAGCGCGTCGCAGTGCGTGATGTTCCATGCGGTTCTGCAAGCGGTAGAGGTAGGCAAAACCTTGCTCCCAGCGCTGGTGACCGGACTTGACGTTGATGTGCCCGGCCCCCGACAAAATCCCGGCCTCGGCACCCCAGTTACGCGCCAGCTCAAGTGCACGCGGCGCACTCACGGCACTGTCGTTGTCGGAGCTGACGATCTGACTCGGGAACGGCAACAGGTCGGTGGGAATCGGTGCAAAGTTGCGCAACGCCGGCGCACACGCCGGACGCTCTACATCCGCTGGCGCGACCAGCAAGGCCCCGCGCACCTGACGCAGAAATTGCACGGGTGCAGCGGCAGCCCAATGGGCGACGGTGATGCAACCCAAGCTGTGAGCGATCAGGATCACCGGCGTGCTGTCAGCGGCAATCGCCTCGGCCAGCGCCGCGACCCAGTCTTCACGACGCGGTGTCAGCCAGTTCGCCTGCTCCACCCGCGCACTATTCGGCAAGCTGTTCTGCCAGTGGCTTTGCCAATGATCGTCCGGCGATCCTTGCCAGCCCGGCACAATCAGGTAGCGAATGGATTCGTTGCGCATGGGGGAGCTCTCCTGCTGCGTGTCTGTTCCTGGTCAAGTATAGGGAGGAGAGTTATATTCGTTAAGGAATAAGAAGCTATTTATTAAGACCCATAAAGAATATACAAGAGATTTCAAGCAGCAGATATTCAACCCGATCACTATCGGGTTGATGCGCTAAGGAATGATCCTGGGTCAACTGGACTCAACACGCTTTTGCAGTGGGCTCGTCTCGTTTAAACAACACGGTCCGGGTGTTGGTTTTGCCGTTCTTGAAGATCTGCTCGCATGTCCCGACAAGCGACATGCGTTTGGTACTGAACATGAGCGACCACCGCTCCTTGACCTCGTGGATATCATCCACAGTCATAAATTCAAGGCTGCTGCCGCACCGATAACGGACCTTCCCATCACTGATGTCGCGATGGGCATCTTCAAAATCCAGGTGCCCCGCTATCGCCTCATCGTCCTCTATCACCAAATGAGCCACTGGCCTGTCCATCGTGTAATGGCCTGCGTAATAGTTCATGCGATTTCTCCCTGAAAACGTTTCCTGACCTGCTTTGGTTGCCCACAAGGACCACATTGTCAGTGTAGAGCTGCCGTTCCACTCGTCTACTGTCAGAAATAACAGGTCCATAGACAGATCAGCGATTAGCCAGATAAGCCAGGAGCGTTATGGGAATAAAAAAAGGGCCGCACCCTGCCAAGGAGACGGCCCCTGAAACTCAAAATCTGTGAAGCGATGATTGATTGAAACGTTTATCTTATAAAGGAATATTTAATTACTTTATAAGATCAAAAACGCATATGACGATCAGCGAAACGTTAACCGCCCTGCCTTGCGCTTTAACGTATCGCCTCTTTGGGTCAGATTGATGACGAGCGCCTTTGTCATCGCTTATTTCGAGATTGAGTTTCCCATTTCATCCATCACACCTGAGCGACACGAGCCTCCTGAGGTTGCGCAGCGTCTTTGCGAACAAACCGGTTAGCCCGGCTAAACGTGCCGAAATCATTGAACCGCACGCCCATCTCACGCATCACTTTATGCGCCACCGGCACGGTCATCTGGCGGATGTAAAACGGTTCCTTCACCACAAAGTGATGGATGCCGTGGCTGCTGCCGAAGTTGAAGCAGAACGCCTGCAACGGCCACATCCACGGAGAGTTCAGCACCTGGGTCTGTTGGATCACGTTCCCGGGTTCCACGTCGCCGTAGTAGTGCATGTTCGAGCTGATGAAGTGCAGGCAGAACGTACGCAACACGTTCGGGCCGATGATCACCACCGCCGCGATGTCGATCACCTGCATCACCGACAAGGTGGTCGTCGACCACTCAATCGGCGCGCCCGTCAGAGATGCGATGCCGTTAGCCGCATGGAAGCCGAGGAACATGTACCACGCCCCCCAATGCACCAGCGCGAGCGGTGCGTAGACCTTCACTGTGCGCTGGATGATGCTCAATCTGTGAGCCCAGGTCTTGGCCCGCAGCATGCGGATGAATGAGGACATCATGTTGTCGCCGACCATCAGCAACCGCGCAAGCCCCCAAGGCTCGCCGTTGGTGATGGCGCGCTCTTCCATGTCGGTTTCAGTGCCGGAAACCTTGTGGTGATTAAGGTGCAGATGGCGGCGGATCCATGGATTGATCGTGCTCGGCCGCGCCAGCCACACCAGCCCCATCATCAGGTTGTGCGGCACGCGCTGTTTACGAAAGTACATGCTATGTATCAAGTCGTGTTCCAGTTCGTGGGTCAACGAGGCGAAAAACGCGTTGAGCAACAGGCACACCCACCAGGCCATGTACCCGGTTATGTACAGCGCCGCCGAACCGATCATTCCGGCCAGGGCGAAGGCCAAAATACCTGCGCCGAGGGCGTCCTGATGCTTGAGAATCGGGTAGCGTTGGCGCAATTCAACGCCCTTGGCCAGCACCACTTCACGAATATGTGCTGATCGCTGTGCTGCATTCAGTCGCTGGGGACTTGCAGAAGTACCATGCATGCTTCCATCCTCTGGTTATTGATGTTCGCATCCTGCCCTGTGAATGTTTACTCAGTGGTAGCCGTGAACGCCAACCTGTTGACCGGAAGCGCCAATCAGCATGACTGAACCAACCTCCCTCGCCAGCTGGACCCGCGCCCTGCGCAAACAACTCGATGCCCTGGGCCTCGACAGCACAGCCCTGTGCCACCAGGCGGGGCTTGATCCGCAATTGATGGACGACCCGAACGCCCGTTACCCGTTGTCCGGTACCACGCGCCTGTGGGAAATCGCCGTGCAAGTCAGTGGCGATCCGGCGATTGGTCTGCGCGTATCGCGCTTCGTCAGTCCCACCACGTTTCATGCGCTCGGTTATGCGCTGGTGGCCAGCGGCAGTTTGCGCGAGGTGTTCGAACGCATCGTGCGGTATCACCAGGTGGTCAGCGATGCCCTGGAACTGGAGCTGACCCGCGCCGAGGATCGCTACCGCTTTCGCCTGAAAATCCCTGCCGGCAACCCTGCGCCGGCGTTCGAAGCCATCGACGCCTTCACAG
>NZ_JBFUKU010000267.1:0-7115 GCF_056400685.1 Pseudomonas sp. P5_A12
GGGCGGGGAAGCTGAGGTGTTTTACATCTCGGGTGGTTTCCTCGGGGCGGGGAAGCTGAGGTGTTTTACATCTCGGGTGGTTTCCTCGAGGTTCAGCCGAACATGGTCAAGGTTCTTGCCGACACTGTGCAACGTGCTGCCGACCTGGATGAAGCCTCCGCTCAGGAAGCCGTTAAGGCTGCCGAGAAGGCCTTGCATGAACGCGGCGCAGAATTCGATTACGGTTCTGCTTCCGCACGTCTGGCCGAGGCTGCAGCTCAGCTGCGCACCGTCCAGCAGATCCGCAAGAAGTTCGGCGGTTAATCCGTCATCGACTTGTGGTGCGATTGATTAAAAAGGGTAGCCTCGGCTACCCTTTTTTCTTTTCCAACTTTCATAATCTGGTCGCAGCCGCTGACCACCCAGGATTGGTAGCCAGTCATGTCTCTTGAAATCGTTATCCTCGCTGCTGGCCAAGGCACCCGCATGCGCTCGGCGTTGCCAAAAGTTCTGCACCCGATCACCGGCAACTCGATGCTTGGCCATGTTATCCACAGCGCCCGGCAACTTGATCCACAGCGCATCCATGTGGTGATTGGCCATGGTGCCGAAGCAGTACGTGAACGCCTGGCGGCGGACGATCTGAATTTCGTCCTGCAGGACAAACAACTGGGTACCGGTCATGCGGTGGCTCAGGCCGTGCCGTTCATTGAGTCCGATACCGTACTGATTCTCTACGGTGATGTGCCGCTTATTGAAGTCGAAACCCTGCAACGCCTGCTCAAGAAAGTGGCTCCGCAGCAACTGGGCTTGCTCACCGTTGAACTGGACGACCCGACCGGCTACGGCCGCATCGTTCGCGATGCCAACGGTAAGGTCACCGCTATCGTTGAGCAAAAAGACGCCAACGAAGACGAGCGTGCAATTACTGAAGGCAACACCGGCATTCTCGCCCTGCCTTTCGCGCAACTGGGTGGCTGGATGAGTCGGCTCTCCAACAATAATGCCCAGGGCGAGTACTACCTGACCGACGTGATCGCCATGGCGGTCAGCGATGGGCTGGTGGTGGCCACCGAGCAACCTCATGACGCCATGGAAGTGCAGGGCGCCAATGACCGCAAGCAACTTTCCGAACTTGAGCGTCACTATCAATTGCGCGCCGGCCGCCGGTTGATGGCTCAAGGCGTGACGCTGCGTGACCCGGCTCGTTTCGATGTGCGTGGTGAAGTCACCGTTGGCCGCGATGTGCTGATTGATATCAACGTGATCCTCGAAGGAAAAGTTGTCATCGAAGACGACGTGGTGATCGGCCCGAATTGTGTGATCAAGGACAGCACCCTGCGCAAAGGCGTGGTGATCAAGGCCAACAGCCATATCGAAGGCGCAATTCTAGGCGAGGGCAGCGATGCCGGTCCGTTCGCGCGTCTGCGTCCGGGCACCGTACTTGAGGCTCGCGCACATGTGGGTAACTTTGTTGAATTGAAGAACGCTCACCTGGGCGAGGGCGCGAAGGCCGGTCATCTGTCTTACCTTGGGGACGCCGAGATCGGTGCGCGCACCAACATTGGCGCGGGCACCATCACCTGCAACTACGACGGCGTCAACAAGTGGAAAACCGTAGTGGGCGAAGATGTGTTCATCGGTTCGAACAACTCGTTGGTGGCGCCTGTGGATATCTCTACTGGTGCGACCACAGCGGCCGGTTCGACCATTACCCAGAATGTGGATAACTCCCAGTTGGCGATAGGCCGGGCGCGGCAGAAAAATATTGACGGCTGGAAGCGGCCGGAAAAGGTCAAGAAGAACTAAGTTATCCACAGCGCTTCAAAATCAAAAGTTCGCAGTTTGCGGCAGGTACTGAACGACCCGCCGTAAGCTGCGATTTTTTTAGTTATGCACAGGCCTTTTTATCGCATTACGCTTGACGAAATTTCGGCGATAGGTTTTGATTGCTTCCGTTATCTTTCGAATCGAAACTTACCAGTCCATGTCGAAGCGCAATACACCCCAACGCCGGCACAATATCCTCTCCTTGCTCAATGAGCAGGGCGAAGTCAGTGTGGACGAGCTGGCAAAGCGTTTCGAAACTTCGGAAGTTACGATTCGAAAAGATCTGGCGGCACTCGAGACTAACGGCCTGCTGCTGCGCCGTTACGGCGGAGCGATCACCATGCCTCAGGAATTGGTCGCTGACATCGGCCAACCTGTCTCCAAGTACAAACAAGCCATTGCCCGCGCCGCCGTCGCACGTATTCGTGAGCATGCGCGGATCATCATCGACAGCGGCAGCACCACGGCCGCGATGATTCCGGAACTCGGTCAGCAGCCAGGGCTGGTGGTGATGACCAACTCGCTGCACGTTGCCAATGCGTTGAGCGAGCTCGAACACGAGCCGGTGCTGTTGATGACCGGCGGTACTTGGGACCCGCATTCCGAGTCCTTTCAGGGGCAGGTCGCCGAGCAGGTCCTGCGCTCTTACGACTTTGACCAACTTTTTATCGGTGCCGATGGCATCGACCTGGTCCGCGGTACCACCACCTTCAACGAATTGCTGGGGCTGAGCCGGGTCATGGCAGAAGTCGCCCGCGAAGTCGTCGTGATGGTGGAGGCCGACAAGATCGGCCGCAAAATCCCCAACCTGGAGCTGCCATGGAGCAGTGTCCATACCCTTATTACCGATGATCGCCTCTCGCTTGCGGCACGCGATCAGATTCAGGCCCGCGGAATCAATTTGATTTGCGCGGCTGTCAGTCAGGAGAAATAGTATGTGTGGAATTGTCGGCGCAGTCGCAGAACGTAACATTACCGCCATCCTGCTCGAAGGCCTCAAACGCTTGGAATACCGTGGCTATGACAGCGCCGGTGTGGCGGTCTTCACCAACGATGAAAAACTCGAGCGCATGCGTCGTCCGGGCAAGGTCAGCGAGCTGGAACTGGCACTCGAAGCCGAGCCACTGGTCGGTCGTCTCGGCATCGCCCATACCCGCTGGGCGACACACGGCGCACCGTGCGAGCGCAACGCTCACCCGCATTTCTCCGGCGACCTGGCCGTGGTGCACAACGGCATTATCGAAAACCACGAAGCCCTGCGTGAGCAGTTGAAAGCCTTGGGTTATGTGTTCACCTCGGACACCGACACCGAAGTCATCGCCCACCTGCTGAACCACAAGCTCAAGGATCTGAACGATCTGACCGTGGCCCTCAAGGCGACTGTCAAAGAGTTGCACGGTGCTTATGGCCTGGCGGTTATCAGTGCTCAGCAACCGGATCGCCTTGTCGCGGCTCGCAGCGGCAGCCCGTTGGTGATTGGTCTGGGCCTGGGTGAAAACTTCCTTGCTTCCGACCAGCTGGCCCTGCGCCAGGTCACTGACCGTTTCATGTACCTGGAAGAAGGCGATATCGCTGAAATTCGCCGTGACAGCGTGCACATCTGGGACGTTGATGGCAAAGCCGTCGAGCGCGAAACCGTGCAGTACCGCGACGGTGCCGAAGCAGCGGACAAGGGCGAATTCCGCCACTTCATGCTCAAGGAAATCCACGAGCAACCGTCTGTTGTTCAGCGCACCCTCGAAGGTCGTCTGAGCCCGAACGGCGTGCTGGTACAAGCGTTCGGTCCACAGGCTGCCGAACTGTTCGCCAAAGTGCGCAACGTGCAGATCGTTGCCTGCGGCACCAGCTATCACGCCGGTATGGTTGCCCGTTACTGGCTCGAAGAGTTGGCCGGCATCCCGTGCCAGGTCGAAGTCGCCAGCGAATTCCGCTACCGCAAAGTCGTGGTGCAGCCAGACACCCTGTTTGTGACCATCTCCCAGTCCGGTGAAACCGCCGACACCCTGGCCGCACTGCGCAACGCCAAGGAGCTTTCAAGAGAAGAAGGGGGCTACCTCGCCAGCCTGGCGATCTGCAACGTCGGCATCAGTTCGCTGGTGCGTGAGTCCGACTTGACCCTGCTGACCCAAGCCGGTCGCGAAATTGGCGTGGCATCGACCAAAGCCTTCACTACTCAACTAGTGGGCCTGCTGCTACTGACGCTGTCCTTGGGTCAGGTTCGCGGCACATTGGCCAAAGGCGTCGAAGCGACTTTGGTTGAAGAACTGCGTCGTCTGCCAACTCGCTTGGGCGAAGCCTTGGCCATGGACAGCACCGTGGAAAAAATCGCCGAACTGTTCGCCGAGAAGAACCACACGCTGTTCCTCGGCCGTGGCGCGCAATTCCCGGTAGCGATGGAAGGAGCCCTGAAACTCAAGGAAATCTCCTACATTCACGCTGAAGCCTACCCGGCTGGCGAGCTGAAACACGGCCCGTTGGCGCTTGTGGATAACGACATGCCCGTGGTGACCGTGGCGCCGAACAACGAACTGCTGGAGAAGTTGAAATCCAACCTCCAGGAAGTCCGCGCCCGTGGCGGCCAATTGATCGTCTTTGCAGACGAACAGGCCGGCATGACCAACGGTGAAGGCACGCACGTTGTGCATATGCCGCACATCCACGACATCCTGTCGCCAATCCTTTACACCATCCCACTGCAGTTACTGTCGTACTACGTTGCTGTGCTCAAAGGCACGGACGTTGACCAGCCGCGYAACCTGGCGAAGTCGGTGACGGTTGAGTAAGTTATCCACAGGCGATCACGGTTGCTTCCCTACGTCGGGGAAGCAACCGCAATCATGATTGAGGTTCACAATCTGCAGTCAGGTTGTGACACTGCTCCGATGCATCCTGCGCTGCGACCCGACAGCATGGGGTTCCCCTCTCTTCCAGCGTTTCCTTCCCTTGGCACTTCGATACAGAATTCGTCGGAGCGCCCCAGCCCCTGATGCAGCCTTTGGATCCTGGCGCTTCCTTCTGCGCATTCTAGCGGCTGCTATACTTCTTTCGGGTTGCATGAAGTGACTGAAAATCTTAGTCAAGGCTGCAGGACAGAGGAGGTTCACAGCAAACGCGAGATGGGAGGTGTGGCATGAATCGGCACTATTACATCAGTGACAATCTCGACGATCTCGAAGCCATTGAAAATGAATTGGAGGCCAGCGGCATCAATTCCGAACAGATTCATGTGCTCAGTGGAAAAGTTGCTGATGTTGAACAACATCACCTCCACGAGATTAGCTCGTTAATGGAACAAGATGCTGTTCATTCTGGTGAGATTGGAGCAGTGGTCGGTGTACCACTCGCAGCGCTGGTCCTGGGTGTCGCCTATTGGCTGGGCTGGACCGAATCCGCCGCAGGCTGGATGCCTTTTATCTTCCTTGCCATTGTTATTGTGGGCTTCTGTATCTGGGAAGGCGGTTTTTTTGGATTCCAGGTGCCAAACACTCACTTTCGCAATTTCAAACAGATGGTAGAAGATGGAAAACATATCTTCTTCGTGGATGTTGAGCCGAATCAGGAATCGGTATTGGACCGGGTCATCGAACATCATCCAGCGCTGAAGATCGCCGGCACGGGAGCGGCAGCCCCCCACTGGACAGTAGCCTGGCAGCACAAATGGCATCAGTTCAAGCGAGTGATATCGGGTTAGCCCCCGCAGACTCACGGCCGTCGGGAAGCTGCTTATTGGCCGAAGAAAATGACCCGGCTGAGGAAAACATAGTCCGCCTCGGAGGCCATCAGTCCTATGAGCACCAGCAAACACAAAGGTGGCACCAATATGGCGTAGACCATGGCCAACCGCTCCCAGGCCATATGCATGAAGATGGAGACAATTAAACCTGCCTTCAACAGCATGAAAGTGATGATCAGGGACCACCGAAGGTAACCATGGAAGTGGAAATAGTCGACAAGGTACGACAGCGTGCTGAGGACGAATAACAACCCCCAGATTTTAAGGTACAAACTGATTGGATGTTGCTGACCCTGAGCATATGCCATCACCCGTGCTCCTCTACCATAAATAGAAAAAAGCAAAAATAAACACCCACACCAAATCCACGAAGTGCCAGTAAAGTCCGGCTATCTCGACGTTCTGATAGTTTCCGGAGCGCTCATAATCTCCCCGCGATACTTTCAGCGCCACAATGCTGAGGTAGATGGCGCCGATTGACACATGCAGTCCGTGGAAACCGGTAATCATGAAAAAGCAGGCACCAAATTGCGCCGCCCCCATGGGATTCCCCCAGGGACGCACCCCTTCTGCGATGAGCTTGCTCCATTCAAATGCCTGCATGCTGACGAAGGTCACACCCAAGGCCGCGGTTGCCAGCATCAGGGCAGTGGTTTTCGCGCGATCACGGCGATAGGCGTAATTAACGGCCATGGCCATGGTGCCGCTGCTACTGATCAGCACAAAGGTCATGATGGCGATCAGAATAAGCGGGATTTCTCTACCGCCGATCGTCAATGCGAACACTTCACTGGGGTTCGGCCAGGCCGTGGTGATGGTCATGCGTACCGACATGTAGCCGGTTAAAAAACAGCTGAATATAAAAGTATCGCTGAGCAGGAATATCCACATCATCGCCTTGCCCCAAGGGACCTGCTTGAAGGCCTCTCTGTCCGAGGACCAGTCGCTGGCGATGCCCTGCCATCCCGGTGCAGGCGTTGAGTCTAGTGGACTGGATGAATGGGACTCGCTTGGGGCAAGTKGATGCGATGCCATGGCTTTTCACCTCAGGCCGCAGAATCTGGCGATCACTTCATAGGTTTGCGGCGTGCTGGCCAGCAAAGCGAATAGCACGAACCAAAGACCCAGTAAGTAGTGCCAATAGGTGGTACAGAGCTCAACGCCGGCGCTGAGTTGCGACAACGGCACGCGATGCAGGAATTTGGCAACGATGATGCCCCAGGCTATCAGCCCGCCCAACAGGTGGAGCCCATGCAGGCCGGTCAACAGGTAGAAGAAACTGTTGGCCGGATTGCTGGCGACAAAGTAGCCCCAGGCGACAAACTGCTGCCAGACCCAGAGTTGTCCCGTCAGAAAGGCAATGGCAAACACCCCCCCCAATGCAAAACCAATGACCGTTGCGTCCAGTCGCGCCTGTCGGGCGGCCATACGCGACCACTGCAGTGCGATGCAGCTGAATACCAGAAAAGCCGAATTCAGCCATAACTGCCAGAGATTGGCTAACGGCGCCAAGGGCTCTGTCAGGGGCAGCCAGTCGGCCATTTGTGAACGGGCAATAAAGGCGATCAGGAAG
>NZ_JBFUKU010000268.1:0-7080 GCF_056400685.1 Pseudomonas sp. P5_A12
GGTAATCCTTGATGCTGCTGGCGCGCTCCTGCCCCAACTGACGCAACAGCAGGTCGCTGGCACTCCAGAACTTGATCACGTCGGCGCGCATTTTGGCGGTGCGTTCTTCCTTGCCCAGGTCATTCCATACGGCGGGCGGCTGCGTCTTCAGACGCGTGCGGTAGATGCCTTCCAACAGCGCGCCTTTCTCGTCCTCCGGCACCGCCAGCAAGGAAGCCTGGGCCGGGACTTTGTCGCCGCGACGCTGGAGCATTTTGTAGTAGTTGTATTGGTATTCCCGCTCCAGGCGTTGCTCGGCAATCAACGGGCCGTCACTGCTGGCGGCGGCCGTACCTTCGATTTCCAGGCGCAGGGCCGGACGTTCCTTCAAGGCTTGGGACAGTTTGACCAACGCGCCCTCGGCATCCTGGCTCAAATCGCTGGAGCCCGGTGCGAACGACACGGTGCCCAAGTCTTCGGAACTGCCGCCGCTGACCAGTCCGCCAATCATTTTGAACGGCGCAGCGGCGGCTTTGACGATCAGATTGCGCAGGGTTTGCCAGACGATCGGCATGACGCTGAACTGCGGGTTATTGAGGTCGCCAGTAACGGGTAATTCGATGGAAATCTTGCCATCCACATCCTTGAGCAAGGCAATCGCCAGCTTCAGCGGCAGACTTACGGCATCCGGGCTGTCGACCTTTTCACCCAACTGCAGTTGCTCGACCACGACTTTATTTTCGGCCTTGAGCTGGCCTTTGATGATCACGTAATGCAGGTCGAGATTGAGTCGGCCCTTGCGGATGCGATACCCGGCGAACTTGCCGGAGTAAGGCGTGAGCGTAGTCAGTTCCACTCGTTTGAAACTGGTGGCGATGTCGAGGCTGGCCATCGGGTCGAACGGATTGACCGCGCCCTTGATGGTCACGGGTGCATAACGGTCTACCTTGCCTTTGATATCCACACTGGCCGGTTTCGCCTGGCGACTGTCGATAGTGCCGATCTGCCCGTTGAGCTGTTGCGCGGCGGTGGCGAAGTTCGGTGTCAGGCTGAAGTCGGCGAAGTTGGCCGAACCGTCATTGATGGCGATACCGCCGATGTGAATGCCCAGCGGTTTATTGTTGCTGGCCGTTTTGGCTACGGTGGTCTTGGCGCCGGTATCGGGCGGTTGCGGGATCAACAGGTCATCAATGTTGGTGGTGCGATCTTCGTTGATCATGAACCGCGCATAGGGTTGGAACAGGTTGACCTTGTCGATCGACAGACTGTCACCGTGCTGATAGTTCAGGCCTTCGAGCACCAACTGCTGCCACTTGAGGAAGTCGCGGGTTTTCAGGGTGTCGAGGGTGTGCAACTGATCGACTTGAGCCCGGCCGGTGACGCTGAATGCCAGCGGTTCAGTGCTTTTCAGTTCGACCGCCAGATCACTGCCGAGCATGCCGCTACGCAGTTCCAGGCGCATGAATGGGGTGATGTAGGACTGGGCGACACGCAGGTCGATGTCTTTGGTCTGCACCTTCAGTTTGGCGCTGATCGGGGCGAGATTGACCACGCCGTCGGCCAAAGCCTTGCCTTGTTTGCCCACGCCGGTGTCGAGCTTGAGATTAAAAGGCGAACCGTTAAGGCTGTCGAAGTTCTGCAGGTCCAGATTCAACGGGCCGACGTCCAGCGCCACTGCGGGTTGCGCCTTGCGGTCGGCCAGGTGCACCAGGGAATCGCGCAGTTGCACGTCTTTCAGTATCACTTGCCACGGCTTGCCCGGTGTTGCCGGTTCAGATTTGGGCGAGTCGGCTGCCGCTGGCGTACTGGTGGGTTCAGCCTTGGCCTTGGCGGCGGGGTTGGACGGCTGGCTGGCGAACAGCTTCTGCCAGTCGAGTTGCCCATCGGCTTCGAGGGCGGCCCAGGTTTCCAGCTTGTGGCTGCGAATCTTGCCGACCACCACGAGTTGCTTGGCCAGGTCTACCGTGGTTTCGCTGATGTCCAGTCGTTCAAGCTTTGCCAAAGGTCGGCCGTCCGGGGCCTTGATCGCGAAAGGCGCGACACTGACGGCGACGTTGCTCAGCAGCAGTTCGGTTTCTTTGGACAGATTGAGTTTGTAGTCGGTGCTGAGGCTGAGGACGCCACTTTGCAGATCCAGTGGCACCGCGTCGCGCACATAAGGCCAAAAGGATTTCATCTTGCCGTCAGTGATTTTCAGCTTACCTTCGGAGGCGAGGGGAATCAGGCTGAAATTGCCGGTCCAGTCGACTTGCCCACCGGCCGGTCCGATGGCTACCAACGTCATGTCGGCGCTGTCGTCGGGCAGGGTGCTGAGGTGTTTCAGCTCAAGATCGAGTTTGTCGTAGAGAAATTCGATGGGTTCGCTGGGGCGCAGGTCCTGGAAGTGCACCGCGCCGTCGACCAGGTTGATCCGCTCCACGCGCAGCGGAAACGGCTTGGCATCCGGATCGGCAGGCGTCGGTTCGCTCGCGGGCAGTTTGAACAGGCCAAGCAGGTTGAGTTTACCGTCCTTGCCGAAGAGGATTTCGGTCTTGGATTTGACCAGTTCGATCTCGGACAAATGCACGGCCTTGGTCCACAGGCTGTCGACTTGCAGGTTGGCGTACAGGCGTTCGAATCCGATCTGTTCCTTGCCCGGCTCGCCGATGACCAGGCCCCAAAGGGTGACTTCCAGGCTGAACGGGTTGAATTCGATCCGCTGAAGGTGGGCGGGCACCGTGGCGTAATGGGCCAATTGCTGGTTGGCAATCCGCAACGCGATACCCGGTAAAATCAGAAACCCCAGCAAGCTGTAGAGGGCCAGAGCAGTCAACAAGGCGCCGATAGCGCGAATCAATCCTTTGGTCATGTGTGGCTTCATCTGTCTGAATCGGAGTGCCTTGGAGTATGGCATGCGATTGCAGTTCCGAAGTGACCACGCTTTGCAGGACTTATCTGAATTTTTGGGTGATTGTCAGAGTTGCAGAATCAGCGTTTTCAGCGGCGGCTGCTGATCCAACGACGGAAAATCAGCGCCCGGTGTCATCACTGTCCACTCGCGCACCGGACGCCCGGCTTTCTCCGCGCAGCGCAGCACCTGTTCGCGCCAATCGTCCATGCTGACCTTTGCCAGGTTATTGCAGCAAATCAGCACGCCATTGTCGGCGGTGGTCAGCAGCGCGGGTTTGAGCAGGCTCTGGTAGTCGCGCAGCAGGTCGACGGTGCCGAAAGCACTCTTGGCCCAGGCGGGAGGGTCGAGCAGCACCAGATCGTACTGACGCTGTTCCAGGCGTTGGTAGCTCGGCAGTTTCTGTCCGCGCCGTTGACTGATTGGCAGGCCGGCCAGTTGGCGGATCGCCGGGAAGTAATCGGATTGGACGAATTGCATGGCTGGCAACTGCGGATTGAGCAGACCGTTTTCACGGCCGACTGCCAGGTTGCCCTCGGCGAAATCCAGGTTGCACACTTCACGGGCGCCACCGGCCGCAGCGCTCAGGCCGACGCCACAGGTGTAGGCAAACAGGTTGAGCACGCTTTTGTTTTGGCTGTGCGCTTTGACCCAGCCACGGGTATTGCGCAGGTCGAGGAACAGCAGGGGATCCTGGCCGGCATGGCGCCCGCGAACCCGGTAGTTCAGGCCCCATTCGTGGCCGACCAGATCTTCTAGCGCCGCCTCATCGGCACGGTAGACCGTGTCTTCGCGGTCGATGCGCGAATTGCCCCGGGAGCGGTCGTTGTAGACCAGCAGGGTGTCGAGGCCCAAATGCTGATTGATCACCTCGTGCAGGTGCAGCAGCGCGTMGCGCTCCAGCGACTGGTGAAAGCTTTGCACCAGTAGTTGCGGGCCATAGCGGTCGATGGTCAGGCCACCGGCGCCTTCCTGGCTGCCGTGGAACAGGCGATAACAATCGGTGCCTTGCTGATGCAGTTCGGCAAGCAGGTCCTGGCGATGTTCGAGGGCGGCGCGCAGCGCCTGATTCAAGGAAGACATGCTGGGCGCCTTGCAGGAGGGAATTTGGCGCGGGAGTTTAACACTGTGGCGAGGGAGCYTGCTCCCGCTGGGCTGCGAAGCGGCCCCAAAAGTTTCGGCAACTGTCGCAGATTTTTGCGAGCGCTGCGCACTCGAGCGGGAGCAGGCTCCCTCGCCACAAATTGCGTGCGCTCAGGTTAATAAACCCATCCGCCGTTTAGCCCGCTGCACCGAGCCATTACGCACAGCCCAGCGCAGCATTGGCGCGCTGCGTTTAACGCTGGCGCGGATCAGTTTGCGTTGCAGAGGGTTTTGGCTGACGCCGAGCATGTCACTGGCCCAGTCCGGTAACAGATCGATGCCGGCCTGCATCATTAAGCCGCCGAAAGGCTTGGCCAAACGGCTGGGGGAGGGGGCGTTCAACAACAGGCGCAATACTTCGCGGCTGCGTTCGTCACACAGCAACTGTGGGTGAATGCGTTCAAGGTAATCAGCTATTTCTTGCCGCGAGCGGGGCACATCGCGGGCGCCCAGTCGCTCGGCGATCAACGCGATTTCCCCGTAGTAACGGTCCTGATCGGCCGATGACAGATTCGGATTGCGATAACGCAAATGCGCGGCCAGAAAGTTACTGACTTCGGCCACGTGCACCCAGGTCAGCAGGTCCGGATCGCTGGCCGCATAGGGGCGCCCGTCCGGCGCAGTGCCCGTCACTTGCAGGTGGATAGTGCGGACTTTCTCGATCAGCCAGTCGGCATCCTTTCGTGAGCCAAACGTGGTGCCGGAGATGAACTGCCCGGTGCGGCGCAGTCGGCCAAGCATGTCCTCGCGAAAATTCGAATGGTCCCAGACCCCGGCCAGCGCCAATGGATGCAAGGCTTGCAGCATCAGGGCACTGATGCCGCCGATCAGCATGCTGCTGAAATCGCCATGCACTTGCCAACTCACCGAGTCGGGGCCGAACAGACCGGGATCGCCCTTGGGATTTTCCAGGTCGAGCTTGCCGAGGGACAGACCGGTCAGGCTCATGATCTGGGTTTCGATGCGGCTACGGATGAATTCCATGGCGACTCAGTGGCGAAAATAAAACGCGGCCATTGCTGGCCGCGCGAGGCTTATTGATTCAGGCGTTTATCCACCAGATCCTGAACAACGCTCGGGTCGGCCAGGGTCGACGTATCACCCAGCGTGTCCAGTTCATTGCAGGCTATTTTGCGCAGGATACGCCGCATGATCTTGCCTGAACGGGTTTTCGGCAAGGCCGGGGCCCATTGGATCAAGTCCGGTTTGGCGAAGCTGCCGATTTCCTTGCTGACGTGGGCCAGCAGCGCATTCTTCAGTTCGTCGTTGGGGGCGGTGCCGTTCATGGGCGTGACAAAGGCGTAGATGCCCTGTCCTTTAAGGTCGTGGGGGTACCCGACCACCGCGGCTTCGGCAATGCTGTCGTGCAGCACCAGGGCACTTTCCACTTCAGCGGTGCCGATACGGTGCCCGGAGACGTTGATCACGTCGTCGATGCGTCCGGTGATCCAGTAATCGCCGTCCTCGTCGCGTCGCGCGCCGTCACCGGTGAAGTAGTAACCGGGGTAGGGCTTGAAGTAGGTGTCAACCATCCGTTGCGGGTCGCCGTAGACGCTGCGGATCTGTGCCGGCCAGCTGGATTTGATGGCCAGCACGCCGCTGCCGGCGCCTTTGATTTCCTTGCCCGTTTCATCCAGCAGTACCGGTTGTACGCCGAACATAGGTTGCGTGGCGCAGCCGGGTTTGATCCGTTGTGCGCTGACCAGCGGGCTGAGCATGATGCCGCCGGTCTCGGTCTGCCACCAGGTGTCGACAATCGGGCAGCGCTGTTCGCCGACAACATTGAAGTACCAATCCCACGCCTCCGGGTTGATCGGCTCACCGACACTGCCAAGTAATCTGAGGCTGGCACGCGAAGTTTCCTTCAACGGTTCCGGCCCTTCGCGCATCAGCGAACGCAGGGCGGTCGGCGCCGTGTAGAAAATATTGACGTGGTGTTTGTCGATGACCTGCCAGAAGCGCGAGCTGCTCGGGTAACTCGGAACGCCTGCGAAGATCAGCGTGGTCGCGCCGTTGGCCAGTGGACCGTAGACGATGTAGCTGTGGCCGGTGACCCAGCCGACATCGGCGGTGCACCAGAACACTTCGCCGTCGTGGTAGTCGAGCACATATTTGAAGGTCATTGCCGCTTGCAGCAAGTAGCCGCCGGTGGTGTGCAACACGCCTTTGGGTTTGCCGGTGCTGCCGGAGGTGTAGAGGATGAACAGCGGGTCTTCGGCGTCCATCGGCTCAGGCGGGCAATCGTCGCTGACGTCGCGCAAGGCCTGGTGATACCAGAGGTCGCGACCTTCAACCCAATTCACTTGGCCCTGTGTGTGTTCAACCACGATCACGGTGCTGACGTTCGGGCAACTCTCCAGTGCCTTGTCGACTTTCTCCTTCAGGGGCACGACTTTGCCGCCGCGTACGCCTCCGTCGGCGGTGATCACGGTGCGGCAATCGGCATCAAGAATCCGGTCGCGCACCGAATCCGGGGAGAAACCGCCAAAGACCACCGAATGCACCGCGCCGATTCGCGTGCAAGCGAGCATGGCGTAGGCCGCTTCGGGAATCATCGGCATGTAAATGCATACGCGGTCGCCTTTCTTCACGCCACGGCTTTTGAGCACGTTGGCCAGGCGACAGACGTAGTGATGGAGTTTTTTGTAAGTGATTTGCGCAGATTCGGCGGGATCGTCGCCTTCCCAGATGATCGCGACCTGATCGCCGCGCTGTTCCAGATGACGGTCGATGCAGTTGTAACTGACGTTCAACCTGGCGCCGGCAAACCAGCTGGCTTCACCGGTTTTCAGGTTGTAACGCTGGACGGTGGCYCACGGCGTACTCCAGTCGAGAAAGCGCGAGGCTTGTTCGGCCCAGAACGTACTGGGGTGTTCGATGGATTCGCGGTACAGGCGGTGATAGTCGTCTTGACTTAAATTCGCAGCCCGGCGGACGGCATCGGCTTTGGGGAACGTGCTGATATCGAACATGACGGTTCCTTATTCTTGTTTTAAGACAAGAGGGGAGCTACACGACCCTCGTAGGAGCTGGCTTGYCAGCGAAGGCGTTGTGTCATTCAACATTTATGT
>NZ_JBFUKU010000269.1:0-7047 GCF_056400685.1 Pseudomonas sp. P5_A12
GCGCAATTGCCTCAAACCGCGATACCAGCAAAAAAATTATCCACAAAAGTATCCACAGGGTTGTCAACAGGGTTACCCACAACCTTATCCACAAATTGGCTAGATTTACCTGTTATTACATCCAGTAAAGTTATCCACAGCGGTGCCTTGGGACGCGTTGAAAAGAACCATTTGGCCTTGCCGCCGAGTGGGCCACCCCGAGCATTTCGAGTCGGGGTTCCGGCATTTGATCTGTTTCCTTTCGAGGTTTGGGCCAAGCTGAATGCGGCTTTCTGGCGTAAACCGGATTTACAGCAACTGTGTTACGGCGATCCAGCGGGTGATGAACGTCTACGTGGAATGATTGCCGCGTATTTGCGCAGTTCTCGCGGCATGCAATGCACGGCTGAACAAATAGTGATCACCAGTGGCGCGCAGCAGGGGATTAGCCTTTGTGCACAGCTACTGGTGGAGCCGGGCGACGGGGTGGCGATTGAGAATCCGGGGTACCGGGCGGCAGGCCATGCGTTTGCCGTGGCGGGGGCTCATTTGCACGGCGTGGCGGTGGACAGCGAGGGTATCGACAGCCGGGAATTGGCCGCGCTCAAGGATTGCCGGCTGGCGTATGTCACGCCCTCGCATCAATACCCGACCGGGGTGGTGATGAGCCTGGCACGGCGTCTGGAATTGCTGGCCTGGGCCGAACGCACCCAAGGCTGGATTGTCGAGGATGACTATGATGGCGAATACCGCTACAGCGGCGCGCCATTGGCCCCTTTGGCGGCACTCGACCGGCAGGGGCGGGTTTTGTACGTTGGGACCTTTGGCAAAGTCGCCTTCCCGGCGCTGCGTCTGGGGTATCTGGTATTACCGCCGGCATTGGTTCAGGCATTTTCTCAGCGCCGAGCAGTGGACGTCCGGCATTCCGAAGTGAGCACACAAGCCGTGATGGCCGAGTTCATGGCTGCCGGGCATTTCCAGCGGCATATCCGCCGCATGCGTCGTGCGGCCCTGAGTCGGCGTAACACATTGCTGGCCGGTTGGCCCAAGGATATTCCCGGTATCGGCAGTCTGCCGAGTGTCGCGGCGGGGTTGCATCTGACGGTGTCCGTCGACTCCCAAATCCGCGAGCGCGAACTGGTGGAAAAAGCCGCCAGCGTTGATGTCGAAATCAACGCGCTTAGCAGCTATTGGTTGYCGGACTCGCAGACACCGCTGGACCAGCGTTCCGGGCTGGTCCTTGGTTTTGCGGCGGTGCCCGAGGCGGCGATCAGATCTGCACTCGGGCGTCTGGAAAAAGCATGGCGTTGATTTGGCTATACGAAGAACAACGCAGCGGCCATTCGCTGATTGATTTCAGCGCGATAAATGGCAATGGACTGAAGTGCGTTCAAGCTGACGTGTTTTTCGTAGGCACCTCCCAAGCCACGTTGTTCGACAGTCTTCAAATGCGCGGCGGAGAAGGCCGGTCTTGGTGTGTCGGAGGCCGGGTAATGAAAGTGCGCATACCAGAGTATTTTTCGGGTTCCATGTTCTCGAATTTCGTACTCATCCATATAGTCCTTGCGCGGTCCTTTCAAGCGCTGATGCTGCGGCAGTGGTCGCCCAATCCTGTGAATGGCCACCAGGCCTTTGGAATGCAGCCATTCAACCCGACCCGCGGTGGGGGGTTGTCGTTTGGTCATGTCGACGCGAACATCGGTACCCTTTTTGTAAAGTACGGCCGCCTCATCGTTTAGTTTTTTGATCGTGATGGCAGCCGATCCCGGGCCGCCTTCAGTGGCGTTGCTGTCTGTCAGGGCTTGCTCGATGGCGTCGGCAGCCGCTTCCATCCGGCGGGCTTGCTGATGAAACATCTCCTCGATTTCCAACGGAACACGTCGCTCTCCCTTTGAGTGCGCCTCGGTACGTCGGGTGAATGACTCCAGTTGCGTCAGCAACGCCTCACCGGTTCGAAGACTGGCGGCCAGCGTCGCACGGCTCGTAGCGGGTACAGCCGTTTTGACCGGCACATGTTCAACCCAGACGCCGGGTGTTTTCTCATGGAATGTCGCGATCACCTTCCCGGTGAGTGGGGAGGTCACGTCGACCAGATCAGTGTCGGTGGGGTTCGCGCGTGTTCGGGACTTGCCGACAACGGCGCCTTTGAAACGCGTTTTGATGAGGCGATGAGGAGCCGTTACTGGTCGCGAGGGTCCCGGAGCCGGTTCGAGGGTCTTGCGCTCATGCAGCAACCCCGACAGGTGATTCACGGCGCGCTCGTTGAACGCTTCGATACGCTGACGCATCAGGTCCAGTGACGGTTGCAGCAGCTGCCCGGGGTACTCGTCGGGCAAGTCGAGAATACGTTGGTCGATGGTTGCGAACTGCTCCACCAGATCGCTGAATCCTTCAATCCGTTCGGGTAGCGACAGGGGATTATCCTTTGCGAGGTCCAGCGACGACTGGATGGTGAGGCCCACATCTTCGACGAGGGTCACCAGCGCCTGATGACCAGCCTCGGTGGCGACTGTGCCGGTGTCATTAAGACACAGCTCTTGAGCGAGGCTGATCTGAAACAGCTTCAAGTCGTGCAGGTCAAGGCTTGGCAGTCCTTGCGTGTATTCCCTGGCGATTTCGGCGGCTTCTCTGCCCAGTCGTTTCAACTCGTCGATCCGCGCCTGGGCAAACTCGATTTTGTCGATAAACCCTTGGGTCAGGTCGCTGGTCTGTTGATGAATCTGGCGTCGTGTTTGAGTGGATTCGTTCGGCTCTCCGTCAAACAGGGCCAACGAGCGAAGCATGCAGGTGCCAAACACAGCGTTTTGCCGGTTGAACCACTTCTCCGTCAGCAATAGCTGTTGATCCAGGCAACTGACCAAAACAGCGCGGTAGTTGATGATGGACTCAAGCACGTTGAATGCTTTGAGCTGTTCAATGTAGACGCCATAAACGGCCACGTGGTTATCCAGCGTTTCGATCAGTCTGCGACCATTGGGATCATCAATGCCCGATGCGATAGCTGCTTTTTCGGCAGTTTCGAGTGCGGTTTTCAGCGTGATCTTGTTCGCATCGAAGGTCTCCAGCTGCATTCGCAGTTCTTCTTTGCGTCGTGCATTTTCCCGCACCAGTTCTTTTCGGCTGCGACCGCCGCCACGCAATCTCAGGCGTGTGTCGACGACCCATTGTCCTGATGCGGAATGGGTCAGCAGCGGCCCAGTCCCCGGTGGGGACTGACGACTGTCAATGATTTGCACGAACTCGTTGTCGTTGACCATGACTTCGAACCAGCGTTGGCCAACCTGGGCATACCATTTTTCGTTGAGCGGGCTCAAAAAACGATGGGGGCCGACATCGGTCGAGGGGCTTGCCAGGCGTTCAGGTTTTGCAATGGCCAGCCCGTCCAGCAATGTCCCCAGGCTCGTACGGGCAAGCGCGCCATGGGTGTATAAGCTGGTCTCGTGATTGGATGGCAAGAGTTGATCGGTCATGTCGGGTAGCCGGGTCACGGTGACTGTCGGTCTCGGCGTGGGCTGTTGCTCCAGCGTCAAAGGCTCCTTTTCAACGGCGCGGCTTGCTGTGTGGCGCGTTGCCGCGTAGTGGGCCAACACCATGCCCAACGACACGAACAGATCGGTCAGTGCCGTCCATGTGCGTTCACTGTCACCTTTTTCATTGGCTTCATTTGCCTCATTCAGGTCGTCCATGATTTGCAGGATCCAGGCCGCACTGGCAGCCGGTCCCCCCAGAAACGGCAGTGCAATGTCGAACAGCAGCCAGGCGCCGTGCTTGAGGGTCTCCCAACGACTTTGAGCGTTGGAAACCGATTGCCGGTCTGCCAAGGTAATCATCGCGTTGGCATTGGCGGTGAACAGTGTCGACAGTGCGGGTTGCGCCAGAGGTGTTGCCGCTAGCGTAACGGCGCCCATCATGCCGAGTGCAGACGTGGGATCGACCAGCCACTGCGACAGTGTCCAGACCGACGGCAACTGGCCGGGAAACACGTACTGTGAGTAGTTGAAACGCACCTTGTCCGGCAACCAGGCCAGCACCGATTGGCGAAGCGACTGGTGATGTTTGATCGCATACAGCAAGTTGGTTTCGCGGGGATATTGCAACAGCGGCGGATCTAGCAGCGGACGAAAAAGCAGGCACGGCCCCTTGTCAGCGAGACGTGGCCCGATGATGAACATGTTGGAAACCTCGTCGGCCTTGTTGCTTGTGCGCCCCCCGGGAATGAACGCGAGCGGACGAATGATGATTTCCTGGCCGTCGACAAAACGCTCGGTGGGCTTTTCCTGCATCGCCGCGACCATGTAGCGGTAGCCCTGATCGTCGATACCAGCCTCGCCACGAATTTTGTGCTGCAGCGTCTGAAGTGGCAGCTGGATGCGCAGGTGGCTGGCGAACAGGTTTTGCCGGCGTTGTGTTTCCTTCGCGTCACCGAGCAGTTTCTGCTTGATCAGCGCGGGATAGGTTTCACCGATGTTGACCTCGGTGACCAGCTTTTCCAGGTAGGCCGGTGTCATCCAGGTCTCAACGGCGCGGCCGTCGGTGCGGTGAACGGTCTTGTTGCCCAACGGCACGGCAATCAGATTTTGCAGGGCCAGGTCGATGAGCGACAGTGTGACGGTTTCGGTTTTACCCGGTACGGCAATGGCGCCCAGAATCACGGGGCTGGTGATGCTGAGTTCGATCATTTCGAGCTTGGCATCCGTCGCTTCCGGGTGATCTTTCAGCACTTGGTCTTTCAGTGCTTGCAGCGTAAATGCCGGGAGCGGTGGAATGTCATCCAGAAAGGATTGCCCCGCCTGCTGCTCGCGAAGCTGCGCCAGGTCCATCAAGTGTCGGCTGTAGCAGGTCAGGTCCGCCGGTTGCGCAGTGAGCAGCCAATCGGGCAGCAAGCGTTCGATCCGGTTGAAGCGCCCTTCGTCAGAGTCCTTGCGGTTTGTGGCAGCGTCGATGGCTCGGCGGGCAAGACCGCCTTTCGTACCGGAGTCTAGAAGCTGGCCGATCGCCGCGACTTCGAGCGCAATCAGCGCAGTGGCTTGATGGTCGAAAAAATCGCTGGTGGGTTCATACAAACGCCATCGCAAAGCATGCGAACCCGACGTGGATACAACGCGTGCAGTCAGCGATTCGCCGAATGATTCGAGCGAGTCGTATCGCTTGAAGCCTTCTGTGATCGAGTGGCTGATCACCAGTGTGCGCTTGCCCAGCGTACCCACCAGCACAGCCACATCCAGCACCCACAGATGCTGGTCCGGTGCATCGATGTCGATCAGGCAGGCCCTTGATGTGTAGGGGGCGTTGCGCTGTCGGGAGGCTTTATCCGGGTTGTTGAACAAGGACAGTGCCATGGCCTTTTGATCCTCATCCCAGCCTGAAACCTGCTCGATGTTCCAGAGGTTGTGCAGTGAGCCCGAGAGTTGATGCCAGCGGGGTGTTTCGCCTTCTGTCGGCTGGTTCCAGTAGTCCAGTTGCTGCTCTTGGCAGCACACGAACAGCATCGGGATCAGTTGGTTGATCAACCGGCCTATGTCGTCGATCTTGACCGGCAACTGGATCGCAGGCTCCGCCCCCGGTTGCAGGGTCAGGAAGTGTTCCCCGTCAATATAGGTTGCGGTCTGTGCCGACAGCGTGAGCCGCACCAACACATCGGTCAACGATTCGAACCGGCGTGGGCCGGGCGTGACCTGGCTCTCGGTGAGGGTCCAGGTCGGCGTCACGACCATGGCCTTTACAGGATCGATACCCAGGCTCGGGTAGGCGCTGTCGAGCGCCGTGCGCAGTGCGTTCGACGCCACTTCCCTGAGCGAGGGGCCAGTGACCAGTTGGGTCAATACATCTTCGGAACGGGTGGACGAGGTGTCGGGCATGGCCATTTCCTTTGTGCCGATAAGAACGCTGGCCACGGGGCCGCGCTGCATCAGGGCAAGGTAGAGGGCTGTCGAAGGCCAAAGGTGGTAGATAGTTATCGCGGGCAAAAAAAAGACCCGCGCTCATTGGCGGGTCTTCCAGTTCACGTTTTCAGGTGCCTGACTTGATCTTGGTCCAGGCTCGCGTGCGCGCACGTTCGGCATCGCGCGGCAGTGGTTGCAGGGTGTAAAGCGTGCTCATCGCCGTTTCGGTCGGGTACAGGTTCGGGTTGTTGCGGATCGCCGGGTCGACCAGTTCCGTGGCGTCCTTGTTCGGGTTTGGATAGCCGACGAAGTCACTGACTGGTGCGATCACTTGGGGTTGCAGCAAGTAGTTGATGAAGGTGTAGGCGTCTTCCGGGTTCTTCGCGCCTTTAGGGATCGCGAGCATGTCGAACCAGATCGGCGCGCCTTCTTTGGGCAAGCGCATGTCGACGATCACGCCGTTCTTGGCTTCCTTTGCGCGATTGGCGGCCTGGGAGAAGCTGCCGGAGTACCCGACTGCGACGCAGATGTCACCGTTGGCGATGTCCGCCATGTACTTCGACGAATGGAAGTAAGTGATGTACGGACGAATCTTCATCAGCAGGGCCTCAGCCTTGTCGTAGTCCGCCGGCTTCTTGCTGTTGGGGTCCAGGCCGAGGTGTTGCAGGGCCAGCGGCAGGATCTCCGACGGCGAATCGAGCAGGGCAACGCCGCACTGCTTGAGCTTGCTGATGTTCTCTTCCTTGAAGATCAGGTCCCAGCTGTCCACCGGGGCGTTGTCACCCAACGCGGCTTTGACCTTGTCCGGGTTGAAGCCGATCAGAATGGTGCCGTACATGTAAGGCACAGCGAATTTGTTGCCCGGGTCGTTGGCTTCGATCAGCTTCATCAGCTTAGGATCGAGGTGGTTCCAGTTCGGCAGCTTGCTGCGGTCCAGCGGCTGGAACACTCCGGCTTCGATCTGCTTGGCGAGGAACACATTGGACGGCACCACCACATCGTAGCCGGAGTTGCCGGTCAGGAGCTTCGCCTCCAGCGCTTCGTTAGTGTCGAAAATGTCATAGACCAATTTGGTCTGAGTGTTCTGCGCCTTGAAGTCTTCCAGCGCTTTTGGGGTGATGTAGTCGAACCAGTTGTAGACGCGCAACGTTCGCTCTTCAGCGTGAACGGCGCCACTGAGCACCGT
>NZ_JBFUKU010000270.1:0-7043 GCF_056400685.1 Pseudomonas sp. P5_A12
TTTGTACACCGGGGCTGCCGAGCTTTGCAATCAAACAGGGTGGGGAGGGTTATGTGGCAGTCGGTTTCTGACCTGTCATTCGGTCGACTCCCGGCTTGTGTGTCACTGAGTGCTCGCAGCCATCGGCTGGCCTGATGGTCGCCGATTCACAAGACGAACGTCGCTGGCGCAGCAGTGGGTCTGGCGCCATAGTTTTGTTCCCGCGGCCGATATAGCCCGCCCAGAACAAGACAGAGACTGGCCATGACCAAGACTCTCCATCACCGTGCCTGCCACTTGTGTGAAGCCATCTGCGGCCTGACCATCGAAACCACCGAGGTCGAGGGCGCTATACAAATCACCTCGATCAAGGGCGACGCGCTGGATACGTTCAGCCGCGGGCACATCTGCCCCAAAGCGGTGGCGCTGCAAGATATTCAGAACGATCCTGATCGTCTGCGTCAGCCAATGCTGCGAGTGGGCAGCGAATGGCAGCCTATCGCGTGGGAAGATGCCTTCAACCTCGTCGCCGAACGCCTGGCGGTGATTCAGGAGCGGCATGGGCAGAACGCGGTGGCGGTGTACCAAGGCAACCCCAGCGTGCACAACTACGGGTTGATGACCCACAGCAATTACTTCCTCGGCCTGCTGAAAACCCGCAACCGCTTTTCCGCGACATCGGTCGACCAGTTACCCCATCACCTGACCAGCCATTTGATGTACGGCCATGGGTTTTTGCTGCCGATCCCGGACATCGATCACACCGATTTCATGCTGATCCTGGGCGGAAATCCACTGGCGTCCAACGGCAGCATCATGACCGTGCCGGATGTGGAAAAACGCTTGAAGGCGATTCAGGCCCGGGGCGGCAAAGTGGTGGTGGTCGACCCGCGCCGTAGCGAAACCGCTGCGATGGCCGATCAGCATCTGTTCGTGCGGCCAGGTGGCGATGCGGCCTTGTTGTTCGGGCTGCTCAATACCTTGTTTGCTGAAAACCTGACCCGTGACAGCCATTTGCCGGTGGACGGCCTGGATGATGTGCGTCAGGCCATCGCCACGTTCACCGCCGAAGCCATGAGCCCGTTGTGCGCCGTGCCCGCCGAACAGATCCGTCAGCTGGCCCGGGATTTCGCGGCGGCGCCGACAGCGGTGTGTTACGGCCGCATGGGCGTTTCGACCCAAGCATTCGGTACGCTGTGCCATTGGCTGGTGCAACTGATCAATATGGTCACCGGCAACCTTGATCGGGTAGGTGGTGCGCTGTGCACCGAACCGGCGGTGGACCTCGTGGCGTCCACCTCGGGCGGGCACTTTAATCGCTGGCAAAGCCGTGTGTCCGGTCGTCCGGAGTACGGCGGTGAGTTGCCGGTGTCGGCGCTGGCTGAAGAAATGCTCACCGAAGGGGAAGGGCAGATTCGTGCCCTGATCACTGTCGCCGGCAATCCGGTGCTATCGACACCCAATGGCCGGCAACTGGAGCAGGCTCTGGATGGCCTGGAGTTCATGGTCAGCATTGACCTGTATATCAATGAAACCACGCGCTATGCCGACCTGATTCTGCCGTCTACGTCGGCGCTGGAAAACGATCACTACGACACGACGTTCAACATGTTCGCGGTGCGTAACGTGACACGCTTCAACCGCGCGATTCTGGCCAAGCCTGAAGGTGCCCTGCATGACTGGGAGATCTTCGTCGGCCTGGCCAAGGCGTTTGCCATCAAGACTGGCAAAGAGCTGAAGCCGACGATTCCTCCCGCGAAAATGATCGACCTTGGCTTGCGGATGGGGCTATATGGCGATGCCTCGGAACATAAACTCTCGCTGACAACCTTGTTCGATCATCCTCATGGTGTCGACCTGGGCGCGCTGAAATCCAACTTGGCGCCACGCCTCAAAACCGCCAATCAGCACGTGCAGGCTGCGCCGCCGCAGATCCTTGCCGACCTTGCGCGCTTTGCCGCGCTAGAGGCGCCGGCCGCTGATCAGTTGCTGATGATCGGCCGCCGTCATGTGCGCAGCAACAACTCGTGGATGCACAACTATCACCGACTGGTTAAGGGCAAGCCGCGCCATCAATTGCTGATGCACCCGGACGACCTGGCCAGTCGCGGGCTCAACGACGGCCAGCGCGTGCGGGTGAGTTCGCGGGTGGGCATGATCGAGGTGGAAGTGCTCGCCAGCCTGGACATGATGAGAGGCGTGGTCAGCTTGCCGCACGGATGGGGTCATGCGCGACCGGGTGTGCAGATGACGATTGCCAGTGGCCAGCCGGGCTCCAGCGCCAACGACCTGACCGACGAGTGTCAGCTTGACGAGTTGTCGGGGAATGCGGCGTTGAACGGCGTGCCGGTCACAGTCGCGGCGGCTTGATCGTGTCTGTCGGGGAGACCGCGCATGGCGCTCGGCTTTCCGTTACAATGCGCCACCGTGCCGACCTCTGAGTCGGAAAGTTCAGCCGAGGTGCTCCATGGATATCATCGAAACGATTAAAGAGCAGATTGCTAACAACACCATTCTGCTTTACATGAAAGGTTCGCCGAATGCCCCGCAGTGTGGCTTCTCCGCGAAAGCCGCGCAGGCCGTGATGGCATGTGGTGAAAAGTTTGCGTACGTGGACATCCTGCAGAACCCGGAAATCCGCGCCAACCTGCCAAAATACGCCAACTGGCCAACCTTCCCGCAACTGTGGGTCGGTGGTGAGCTGGTCGGCGGTAGCGACATCATGACCGAGATGGCCGCTGACGGTTCGTTGCAGACCACGATCAAAGCTGCTGTTGAAGCGGCTGCTGCCAACAAGACCGAAGCGTAAGTCGATCGGCTCCCCTGTAGGAGCTGTCGAGTGAAACGAGGCTGCGATCTTTTGATCTCCAGCAACTAAAAAGCCCCGCCCCTTGATAAAGAGGGGCKGGGCTTTTTATTGCGCTTGATAAGTTACTGTCGTGTCGGGCTGCCATCGCCTGGATCGCAGCCTCGTTTCACTCGACAGCTCCTACATAGCTCCTACTCTTCGCCCATCTGCGATTGCAGATAGTTCTCAAGACCGACTTTATCGATCAGGCCCAGTTGGGTTTCCAGCCAGTCGATATGTTCTTCTTCGGACTCAAGAATGTCTTCGAGCAGCTCACGGCTACCGAAGTCGCCGACCGTTTCGCAATGAGCAATAGCGACTTTCAGATCGGCATGACCGATGCGTTCGATACGCAGGTCGCACTCAAGCATTTCCTTGGTGTGTTCGCCGATCTGCAGCTTGCCCAGGTCCTGGACGTTTGGCAGGCCTTCAAGGAACAGGATGCGCTTGATCAGCTTGTCCGCGTGCTTCATCTCGTCGATGGATTCGTGGTACTCGTGCTTGCCAAGCTTGTTCAGGCCCCAATCTTCATACATGCGGGCATGCAGGAAGTATTGATTGATCGCGACCAGCTCATTGGCAAGGATCTTGTTGAGATGCTGGATGACTGTAACGTCGCCTTTCATGATGGGGTCCTGCCCTAAGTAGCTGTCTATAAGGCTGAGTTTGAGCCGCGTATGTAAGAGTGTCAAACCTAAGTTATTGAAACTTATATGAAAATTAATCGGAATAAGAATGTTTGTGTTCCGCGTCTAGGGCGTAAGCAGTTGATTTTCAGGCATAAAAAAACCGGACATCTAGTCCGGTTCTTTGAAACAGGGTAATTAAGCGGCAGTAAATTCTACAGGGAAAGGAATGGCTGCTTGGGCCGATTGCAATTTGGTCAGGGTTTCGCGAACCACTTCCTTTGCAAGGCAAGCGCATTTGCCGCATTGGCTGGCTACGCCGGTGGCCTGACGGACTTCCTTATAGTTGCAGCAACCTTCATAGATTGCATCGCGGATTTGACCGTCGGTGACGCCAGTGCAGAGGCAGACATACATAAGTGAAAACCGTCGTTGGTTGTGACTCAATTGCGATGGATCGTAATGTTAACGAGAATGATTGTCAAAGTTCTTTCTGAAGGCTTCGCGTTAAAAGCCGACGTGACCGACGAACGGTTTTCATTCGGGCAAACTGCCAGTAATGCTCCCGATGGCTATTTTAGCCCTGCGGCAAAAAACCGTTGAGGACAGCCTAAAAACGCYGTGTATGATGGTCGGTCCTTCGAAGGGGGATCGTGTCACAGGGCTGTCGCCTGAGGGTGGCAGGCTGATGCGAATCCAGTTCTTCACGTTAATAGACCAGGAGATATCCAATGAGCGTACTCGTAGGCAAACAAGCCCCGGACTTCACCGTTCCAGCTGTACTGGGCAATGGCGAAATCGTAGACAGCTTCACCCTGTCGTCGGCCATCAAAGGCAAATACGGCCTGGTGTTCTTCTACCCACTGGACTTCACCTTCGTTTGCCCGTCCGAGCTGATTGCTCTGGACAACCGCATGTCTGACTTCAAGTCGCGCAACGTTGAAGTGATCGCCGTGTCGATCGACTCGCACTTCACCCACAACGCCTGGCGTAAAACCCCGGTAAACAATGGTGGTATCGGCGAAGTTCGTTACACCATGGCTGCCGACATCAAGCACGAAATCGCCAAGGCCTACGACGTTGAGTCCGAAGGCGGCGTGGCTTTCCGTGGCGCGTTCCTGATCGACGACAAAGGCGTTGTCCGTTCGCAAATCATCAACGACCTGCCGCTGGGCCGTAACATTGAAGAGCTGGTCCGTCTGGTCGACGCTCTGCAATTCCACGAAGAGCACGGCGAAGTTTGCCCTGCCAACTGGAAAAAAGGCGATAAAGGCATGACCGCTTCGACCGAAGGCGTTGCGGCTTACCTGACCGAGAACGCTGCGGCGCTGTAAGCCCAAGCGTCAGGCAATAAAAAACCGGCCTCTGATGAGGCCGGTTTTTTTATGCGCGGGATAAATCAACAAGTTCAGTCGTTGAAGTCTTCCCAGCCGCCCATTTGTTTCCAGCGATTGACGATGCCGCAGAACAGCTCGGCCGTTTTCTCGGTGTCATAACGAGCCGAGTGAGCCTCGCGACCGTCGAAGTCGATATCGGCGGCCTGACAGGCCTTGGCCAGTACGGTTTGACCGTAAGCCAGACCGGCCAGGGTTGCAGTGTCAAAGCTGGAGAACGGATGAAACGGGTTACGTTTCATGTCCAGACGTGCGACCGCTGCGTTGAGGAAGCCCAAGTCGAAGCTACTGTTGTGGCCGACCAGAATGGCCCGTTTGCAACTGTTGGCTTTCAGAGCTTTGCGGATGCCACGGAAGATATCGGTCAGCGCGGCTTCTTCACTCACCGCCATGCGCAGTGGGTGATCAAGTTTGATCCCGGTGAATTCCAGCGCGGCTGCTTCGATGTTCGCGCCTTCAAAAGGCTCTACACGGAAGAAGTAGGTGTGATCGGGGTATACAAACCCTTTCTCGTCCATCGCGATGGTGGTTGCTGCAATTTCCAGCAGGGCGTCGGTGGCCGAGTTGAAGCCACCGGTTTCTACGTCGACGACAACCGGCAGGTAGCCACGGAATCTGGCCGCCATCGGATGACGAGGACCGCCTCCGCCGCCTTGACCGTCCTGTTCGTCGTCGAAATGGTCTTCACTCACGCGTGTTCCTCCAGCAGGCGCCAGCGCAGTTTTTCACCGGCGCGCAGCGGGATAACGGTCAGCTCGCCAAATGGCAGGCTGGTTGGGGCGGTCCACTCATCGCGGACCAGGGTAATGCGGTCGGTGTTCGCTGGCAGGCCATAGAAGCGCGGGCCGTAGAGGCTGGCGAAGGCTTCGAGCTTGTCCAGCGCGTTGCGTTGTTCGAACGCTTCGGCGTACATCTCGATGGCCGCATACGCGGTGTAGCAACCAGCGCAGCCGCACGCGGCTTCCTTGGCGTGCTGGGCGTGGGGGGCCGAGTCGGTGCCCAGGAAGAATTTTTCGCTGCCGCTGGTGGCGGCGTCGAGCAGGGCTTCCTGGTGCGTATTGCGCTTGAGAATCGGCAGGCAATAGAAGTGTGGTCGAATCCCGCCCACCAGCATGTGGTTGCGGTTGTACAGCAGGTGATGCGCAGTGATGGTCGCGCCGACGTTGGCCGAAGCCTCGTTGACGAACTGCACGGCATCGGCGGTGGTGATGTGTTCGAACACCACTTTGAGCGTCGGGAAACGCTCGACCACACGACGCATGTGCTCATCGATGAAGATTTTTTCGCGGTCGAACACGTCGACATCGCCACGGGTGACTTCGCCGTGAACCAGCAACGGCATCCCGACATCGGCCATGGCCTCAAGCGCAGGGAAGATTTTGTCGATGCTGGTGACGCCAGAATCCGAGTTGGTGGTCGCGCCGGCCGGGTACAGCTTGGCGGCGTACACGAAACCGCTGGCCTTGGCCTCGCGGATTTCTTCAGGCTGGGTACGGTCGGTCAGGTACAGCACCATCAACGGTTCGAAGCGACTGCCGGCCGGGCGTGCAGCGAGAATCCGCTGGCGATAGCCGTCGGCTTCAGCGGCATTACGCACCGGAGGTACCAGGTTGGGCATGATGATGGCGCGACCAAAGGTGCGCGCGACATCCGCAACGGTATTGGTCAACACGGCACCATCGCGAAGATGAATGTGCCAGTCGTCGGGACGCAGCAGGGTCAGGCGGTCGGACATGAGGGAATTCCAGGCGGGTCAAACTCAGGGGAATGCTACCGGAAAAGACACTTGCAGGCACTCGCTATCAAGTTTTGCAGGAACGTACCGATATGAACGAGGTATGCCGTAAACATGCGTGTGTCGGTCTTTTTGTCGTAGAAGTCAGTGGAGCCTCCCGTGCGCCAGCGTTATTTAGCCTTGCTCAGTGTGTTTGCCAGCCTTCCTGCAATGGCGCTGACTTTCCAGACACCTCTGGAAAGCATCGAGTGGACGGTCGACGGTGACAAGTTCGAATGCCGCCTGACTCAGCCGGTCAYTGATTTCGGCTCGGGCGAATTCGTGCGCCGTGCCGGCGAGCAGGCGACGTTTCGTTTGAATGCCTACAACTCAATGATCGGTGGTGGTTCGGCGACGTTGTTGGCGGCCGCCGCACCGTGGCAGCCGGGGCGGGGTGATATCAACCTGGGTTCCGTCAGAAT
>NZ_JBFUKU010000271.1:0-7016 GCF_056400685.1 Pseudomonas sp. P5_A12
GGGCGTTCGATACAGATCCTTCTACAAAGCGAATGCCCAGTACAATTATGCTCCATTCTTTACTCGATGGGCGTTCGATACAGATCCTTCTACAAAGCGAATGCCCAGTACAATTATGCTCCATTCTTTACTCGATTCTCCAAAGTTGTGATCGATCATGGGGCTTAAGCTCTCTCTCTCTGTTTTTTACTTTGGTTTAAAGATTAGGTTGTATTGGTTGCACTTTTTTAATTATTGAAGGTGGTAGGCCCATAGTTGGTATTTGCAGGGTGCTGTATCAGGAAATAAAAATGGATTGTTTTGTTTTGGTGTGATTGGAAGTGTAATTCACTTTGGCGGGGTTTTTAATCCTATAGATGTAGGGGGTTAAGGCTTTCTTTGGCTATTTCTGCGGCGAATAACTCTGCCCTTGATCCGGCTCCTTTCTTGCGTAGAATTGAAGAGACGTGATCACGTACTGTGAAATCGCTTATTCCAAGTGATATGGCAATTTGTTTGTTTGTATTTCCTTGGAGAAGTGCTTTTAGGACTTCTTGCTCCCTTTTTGTCATGTGTTAACAGCTCCCGGTTGTTTTTGTTTAAGTACTAATTAGTAGAGGCGTTTGCCTGTGAGAGAGTAAATCGGTTCCAGAGCCCATTCGTAAAGACGGCGTTCGTCCTGGAGAATATCGGCTTCCAATAGCATGCCAGCCTGCAGCGGTAGCGAATTACCGTAGACGGCAATGTTCTGTGAGTCGAGTGCGACGGTTACGCGATAAAAAAGTTCAGACGGCGGAGCAGTGCTATAAAGAGCACTAGCAATATAAGTAGGTAACTCCTGAGCTGCGTAGGGGCTTTTCGTCGATTCTAAGATTCGTCCTTGGGCCATTCCGAATTTCTGATAAGGGTAGGCGGCGTAGCGCATTAACACGGTTTGCCCTTTTTCTATAAACCCCGCTTGACGAGAAGCAATATATAAGTGAGCAGTAAGATTTTCTCCTTGAGGGATAAGGCTAGCCAGCAGTGAGCCGACCTCAACTTGTTGACCTTTTTGCACATTCAAACCAGTAACGGTACCGGCAAACGGTGCCACGCTTATCTGTTTCAGACGGACATCGTTTTCCGCCTGCTCCTGCTTGACCAAGGAAATGCTGTTATCTATCTCTGCAGCCTCGGCGCGATGTCGCAGTTCGACCTCTTGTCTTTGCGCCAACAGTTCCATGCGCTCCCGATTTAGACTCGCACGAGCTCGTTGAATACTTTGCTGTTGCCCCTGCAGCGCTAGAAATTCCCCTTCTCCTTTTTGAAGCTGTGCAACAGAAATGAAGTCAACGGCTGCCAGTTCGTGCTGCCGTTGCTGTTGTGTTTCAGACAGTGCCACCCGCCGTTTTAGCAGTCGTATTTCTTCTCGAAATTGACTCAGCTCTTCGGTAATCGCAGTGAGGCGACCATCAAGCATGAATAGAAGTCCTCTGCGACGCTCGTTCGCCAAGTTGAGGTTGCGCTCAGTTATTTGCATGCGTTGAGTGAGTTGCTCTGAGACGAGATTTTGTACACCGCCCGTTGTACCGAAGCGTTCGCCAGAAACGATGAATAGAGCTTGGCCAGTCTCAACGGCTTGTCCTTCCTTAACAAGAACCTCTGTCAGTAATCCTGTGCCCACAGACGTTAGACGCAACATTCCCTGCTCTGGCATAAGCAAGCCATTAACAGTCGATTTACGGGTATAGGTTCCGAAGTAGGCATAGGTCATCAACAGTAGTATCAAAATGCCGGCGAGGATGGCGGCTACACCGTACCCCCAAGGTTGATGGATCAACACGCTACCGAAGCGTTGTTCGTTCTTCGCGTTAGCAACTTCAGAGCGAAATAAAGTCAAGGTTTCGGACATTGATTTAGAGTCTTCTTGAGGTTTGGATGAGCTTCATCTCGCTACGGCGGGAGTGCCACCAAAAGACTATCAACGAAACCTTTCACTCACTAGTTCACGCAAACCGCCAAAACTTGCGGGAAATATCCTAGGAGATTGTCCGGAAACCTCGCTGTGTAATGCAGAAACATCGTGGTCAATTCTTGTTCCTACAGAGCTATTACCCTTCTGTGTAGGATTTCTTTTGCTGCTAAGCCCGCGCTTATTCCCATAAGCCATAAGCACCACACTTTGCGTGATATGGCCTGCGAACGTTTGTCGGTATGATAGTCGCCCCCGCAGTCTGGATTGCGAATACGCCATGACCTTGCAGTACCCAACCATCGCCGATTGCGTCGGCAACACTCCGCTGGTTCGTTTGCAGCGCCTGCCCGGCGCCACCAGCAATACCCTTTTGCTAAAGCTCGAAGGGAATAACCCGGCGGGCTCGGTCAAGGACCGGCCGGCGTTGTCGATGATCACTCGCGCCGAGTTGCGCGGGCAGATCCACGCCGGCGATACGCTGATCGAAGCAACGTCCGGTAACACCGGGATTGCTTTGGCGATGGCGGCCGCGATCAAGGGTTACAAGATGATCTTGATCATGCCGGACAACTCCAGCGCCGAGCGTAAAGCCGCCATGACGGCTTATGGCGCCGAGCTGATCCTGGTCACCCAGGAAGAAGGCATGGAAGGCGCCCGCGACCTCGCTCAGCGAATGGAAGCCGAAGGCCGTGGCAAGGTGCTGGACCAGTTCGCCAACGGGGACAATCCCGAAGCGCACTACACCAGCACCGGCCCGGAAATCTGGCGTCAGACCGAGGGCACCATCACCCATTTCGTCAGTTCGATGGGCACCACCGGCACCATCATGGGCGTCTCGCGCTACTTGAAAGAGCAGAACGAAGGCGTGCAAATCATTGGTCTGCAACCGATGGAAGGCTCGGCRATTCCGGGCATCCGTCGCTGGCCGCAGGAATACCTGCCGAAGATCTATCAGGCTGATCGTGTGGACCGCATCGTCGACATGGCGCAAAGCGAAGCCGAGGACGTGACCCGTCGTCTGGCCCGTGAAGAGGGCATCTTCTGTGGTGTGTCCTCGGGCGGTGCGGTGGCAGCGATGCTGCGCCTGTCGAAGGAAGTTGAAAACGCGGTGATCGTCGCGATCATCTGTGACCGTGGCGACCGTTACTTGTCGACCGGCATTTTCGACGCGCCTAACTGATGGCCAAGCACGAGAGAGGCCTGCGCTTCCAACCCACGGGCGGCAGCAAGGCCCCACAAATCCCGACCGGCAAAAAGCAGCGCTTGAGTATCGAGCGTTTGGCCAATGACGGTCGCGGTATCGCCTTTTTTGAAGGTCGCACCTGGTTCGTCATTGGCGCGTTAGCCGGTGAAGAAGTCGAAGTGCGGGTGTTGGGTGCTCATGGCAAAGTGGTCGAGGCGCGCACCGAGCGCGTGTTCCAGGCCAGTGAGTTGCGTCGCCCGGCACCGTGCCCGCACGCCGGTCGCTGTGGCGGCTGCAGTGTGCAGCACCTGCCCCATGCCGAACAACTTGCCCTGAAACAGCGCATGCTCGCCGAGCAATTGTCGAAGGTCGCCGGCGTCGAACCGCAAGAATGGGCTGAGCCGTTGAGCGGGCCGGAATTCGGTTACCGACGTCGCGCCCGGGTCGCGGTGCGCTGGGACATGAAGACGAAAAAACTCGAAGTCGGATTTCGTGCCGCGGGCAGTCAGGACATCGTAGCGATCAACGAATGCACGGTGCTGGTACAGCCCTTGCAGCCGATCATGACCCGCTTGCCGGAGATGCTGCGTCGCTTGAGCAAACCTCAGGCGCTGGGGCATGTGGAATTGTTCAGCGGTTCGTCGTTGGCCGTGTTGCTGCGGCATATGGCACCGTTGTCTGACGCTGACATGACGATCCTCAAGGATTTCTGCGCCTTCCATGAGGCCCAGTTGTGGCTGCACGGAGAGGGCGAACCGCAACCGGTCGAAGCCGGCCAGTCGCTGGGTTATCGCCTGGAGCGTTGGGACTTGAACCTGGCCTACCGGCCCGGGGATTTCATTCAGGTCAATGCCGGGGTCAACGAAGCGATGGTTGCCCAAGCGCTGGACTGGCTCAAGCCTCAGGCGGATGAGCGGGTTCTGGATTTGTTTTGTGGTCTGGGTAATTTCGCCCTGCCACTGGCCAAGGCTGTTCGTGAAGTGGTGGCGGTGGAAGGTGTGCAGGCCATGGTCGAGCGCGCCGCCTTAAACGCGGCTAGCAATAATCTGCATAACGCGAAGTTTTTTCAGGCCGATTTATCCCAGCCTTTGACTAATGACGAATGGGCGCGCGAAGGCTTTTGTGCGGTACTCTTGGACCCACCGCGTGACGGTGCTTTCGAGGTGGTGCGCAAGCTGGCGTCCCTAGGCGCCAAACGGTTGGTGTATGTGTCGTGCAACCCGGCAACGCTGGCGCGCGATACAGTTGAGTTGATCAAGCAGGGCTACCGGTTAAAACGTGCCGGGATTCTCGATATGTTTCCTCAAACGGCACATGTCGAGGCCATGGCGTTATTTGAAACGAGCTAGGACTGCTCGTCTGGTCCGACTGGCCCGCCCGTGCAGCTCTCGCATCAGCCCCGTGAGGGCAATCGGGCAACGAAGGTCAGCGATTTGACGCATTGAATCTGCGTCATAGGGAAGGTAAGCAAGATGGTACAGGTGAGAGCACACCAGCCGATCAATACAGACGGCAGTATCAATCTCGAGGCTTGGCTCGATCATGCGGTCAGTGTCGATCCGGCACTGGATCGCGAAGCCTTGAAGGAAGCGTGCGAGTTCGCTCGTATGTCTGAACAACAGGCCAATGCGGCGAAAAATCTCTGGTCCGAAGGGACCTCGAGTTTCCGCACGGGCCTTGAGATCGCCGAGATTCTCGCCGACCTCAAACTCGATCAGGACTCTTTGGTCGCCGCGATCCTGTACCGTGGCGTGCGCGAAGGCCAGATCCTGTTGCCTGCCATCAGCCAGCGTTTCGGTCCGGTGGTGGCCAAACTCATCGACGGCGTGCAGCGCATGGCGGCGATCAGCGACAGTCTGAGCCCGCGTAAAACCATGGTGCTGGGCACCCAGGGCCAGGTCGAGAACCTGCGCAAAATGCTGGTGGCCATGGTCGACGACGTTCGCGTTGCGCTGATCAAGCTGGCTGAACGCACCTGCGCGATTCGTGCGGTGAAAACCGCCGACGACGAGAAGCGCAACCAGGTCGCCCGCGAAGTCTTCGACATCTACGCACCGCTGGCTCACCGCCTCGGCATCGGTCACATCAAGTGGGAACTGGAGGACTTGTCCTTCCGTTACCTTGAGCCTGAACAGTACAAGCAGATCGCCAAGTTGTTACATGAACGTCGCCTGGATCGCGAACGCTTCATCAGCGACGTCATGAGCCAACTGAAAAACGAATTGCACGCCACCGGCGTCGATGCCGACATCAGTGGCCGGGCCAAACACATCTATTCGATCTGGCGCAAAATGCAGCGCAAGGGTCTGGAATTCAGCCAGATCTACGACGTGCGCGCCGTACGCGTGCTGGTGCCGGAGATGCGCGATTGCTACACCGCGCTCGGCATCGTCCACACCCTGTGGCGGCACATCCCGAAAGAATTCGACGACTACATCGCCAACCCGAAAGAGAACGGCTACCGCTCGCTGCACACGGCGGTGATCGGTCCTGAAGGCAAGGTGCTGGAAGTGCAGATCCGCACCCACGCCATGCACGAGGAAGCCGAGCTGGGCGTGTGCGCGCACTGGCGCTACAAGGGCACCGACGTCAAATCCGGCTCCAACCACTACGAAGAGAAAATCTCCTGGCTGCGTCAGGTCCTCGAGTGGCACGAAGAGCTGGGCGATATCGGCGGCCTGGCGGAACAGCTGCGGGTCGATATCGAGCCGGACCGGGTCTACATCTTTACCCCGGACGGTCACGCCATCGACTTGCCCAAGGGCGCGACGCCGCTGGACTTCGCGTACCGCGTGCACACCGAGATCGGTCACAACTGCCGTGGCGCCAAGATCAACGGGCGCATTGTGCCGCTCAACTACAGCCTGCAAACCGGTGAACAGGTCGAGATCATCACCAGCAAGCACGGCACCCCGAGCCGCGACTGGCTGAACCCGAACCTGGGTTACATCACCACCTCGCGGGCGCGGGCGAAGATTGTCCATTGGTTCAAATTGCAGGCGCGCGATCAGAACGTCGCGGCCGGCAAGACCCTGCTTGAGCGTGAACTCAGTCGCCTCGGCCTGCCAGCCGTGGACTTCGACAAGCTGGCCGACAAGGCCAACATGAAGACGTCCGAGGACATGTTCGCGGCCTTGGGCGCCGGTGATTTGCGCCTGGCGCAACTGGTGAACCTGGCGCAGCAACTGGTCGAACCGGAACGAGGCAACGAACAGCTTGAATTGATCCCGCGCAAAGCCACCGGCTACAAACCGGGCAAGCGCGGCGACATTCAGATCCAGGGTGTCGGCAACCTGATGACGCAAATGGCCGGCTGTTGCCAGCCGTTGCCGGGGGATGCGATTGTCGGTTACATCACTCAGGGCCGTGGCGTAAGCATTCACCGCCAGGACTGTGCCTCGGTGCTGCAGCTGGGCGGTCGCGAGCCCGAGCGGATCATCCAGGTCAGCTGGGGTCCGGTGCCGGTGCTCACCTATCCGGTGGACATCGTCATTCGCGCCTACGACCGTTCCGGTTTGCTGCGTGACGTGTCGCAGGTGCTGCTCAATGAGCGGATCAACGTGCTGGCGGTCAACACCCGCTCGAACAAAGAGGACAACACCGCGTTGATGTCCTTGACCATCGAGATCCCGGGGCTGGATGCGTTGGGGCGGTTGCTGGGGCGGATTTCCCAGTTGCCGAACATCATCGAAACCCGCCGTAACCGGACGCCTTGAAATCGATCCCTGTAGGAGCAGAGCTTGCTCGCGATTGCGATTTACCCGACACACCGCCATCGCGAGCAAGCTCGGCTCCTACAGGTTCGCCAAATGAGATGATTGATGTACAGCCTTGAAGACCTGCTGCACTTGATGAAGCGGCTGCGCGACCCGCAGTTCGGTTGCCCGTGGGACATCAAGC
>NZ_JBFUKU010000272.1:0-7014 GCF_056400685.1 Pseudomonas sp. P5_A12
ACCACTTTCAACGCTACGCGCAGCGGTAGTTCAGTCGGTTAGAATACCGGCCTGTCACGCCGGGTTAGAATACCGGCCTGTCACGCCGGGGGTCGCGGGTTCGAGTCCCGTCCGCTGCGCCATATTCGGTTACCTGGAACGCTGAACGCCAGGTCACCACACAGAAAGCCCGCTTAATGCGGGCTTTTTGTCGTCTGGGCTTTGGCCATTGCCGGGCCCCCACAAAAATAGCGACCTTCGAGGTCGCTTTTTTGTGGGCGGGATTTATTGCTCGGCGTTGCGGCTGTGACGATAGTCGCTGACCGCTTCATACACCGCTTTACGCAGACGATTGATACCGCCAATCGGTCGATGAGCCTCAAGGCCAAACCATGGGTTGAACGACTGGTTGTCGCATTGCAGGTTCAGCGCCGGCGTATCGAAGTCCTGAGCAGGTAGTTTGATTCGCGCGACCGTCTCGAACGGCGCATCGTTTTCTCTCCATTCGATACTGGTGTCTTCGATGGGCATGAATTTGCTCGGGTCCTGGCGCTGAATCTGCAGGACGAAGCAGGCCGGTACCCGGTCGGTCGATAATTGCTGGTTCAGCGCACTGCGCAAGAAGTTAGGCAGCGTCTGGTTTTGTGCCGGCAGGGTATAGGTCGGGCAGCTATCCGGGTCTGGCATTACCCGGAATTTGGCATTGGCTTCACCGAACTTGTAGGGCGAAACCGAAAAGTAAGTCGATTGTGTCGGGCTTTGCGGTGCAGTGGAGAGGGTCGCCAGGGCGATAAACAGATGGCGAACCTGCCAGGTGCGCGGGTCCCAGCCAGGAAAAAACGCCGTCACCTTTTTGCCGTCAGCTTGCGCCGCCACATTCTGACGATACTCGGCGACATCGCTGACGAAGAAATTTGGATGGCTGAACATTACAAAGTCCTGTTCACCGCGCTGCTGTTGATCGGCGAGCAGTTGCTTGCCGGGCACATCGTGCAATTTGATCGCCATGCCCCGGGCATCGCGAATACTGTCGAACTGCGGATACGCGTTGCCGTTGGACAGACGCATCGTCGCTTGCCAGGTTTTGCCGGGTTCGCTGAACACGCCTTTGCGCAATGTTTCTGAAAGATCCGGCAGCACCTGAACCTCGGCTTTCACGCAGCCATGGGCCTTGGCATGGGCGTCGCGCAGGTAGCGGGTGTTTTCACGGTGTTGATCGACGATGCGCATGGCGGTTTGAATGACGTCCCGGGTCATGGCGGCTTCGCCGTCCGGTATCAGTTCATGCGCCGAAACCGGTCCACTGTGCTGCCAGGCAAACCACATTGTGGCCAGCGCCCAGCCGAGGACTCCAAGGCCCAGCAACCACAGAAGGGACTTGCCGAGAAACGCGCCAAAGCGCATCCAGAGTGTGCTCATGGCAATTGTGCCTCCAAGGGGCCGCCCAATACTTTCAGGTACTCAAGCAGCGCCCAGCGCTCCTCCGGTTGCAGCAAGCGGCCAATCACGCCGTTGCCGCGCTTGCCGGCACGGAACTCATGGCCGCTGTTGTGATTGCCGGTGATGCGCGTGTCGAACACGAAGCCATTGGTGAAGGCCTCGGTGCGATAGCCTAGGTGTTGGGGGTCGTACTCGAACGTACCTTTATAGAAGGTGATGGCGCGTTCATCCTGAGGCGAGAGCAATTGATAGAGGCTCGGCACCGAGCCGTTGTGCAGAAAGGGCGCAGTCGCCCAAACCCCCGCCAGGGGCCGTGCCTTGTAGGCTCGCAACTCACGCACGCCAATCGGCAAGCCGAAGCCATTCATTGCGGGTTGCTCAGCTGTAGGAATGTTCGCATCACGGTAGGCTCGATCTCCGACGAAAGCGGTGATGTAGGCCAGCCCTTTGGCCGACGATAACTTGCTCAAATCCAGCGCTTCAGTGGGTGTCGGCTGCAAATGCACATCCATCTGTTTGAGCTCTGCCAGATCCCATCGCAGGGCGGAAAGGTCGAAACGATGGTCAGCAATGTTGTTTGCGGCCCCCGGGTCTGTGCCAATGAAATCGACCTGGAGCATTTTCAGTTGTTGTACCCAGCGTCCATCACTTTCGCCTGCGTGTGGTATATGGCAGCCGGCACAGTTTTCTCTAAACAGCTCGCGACCTTTGGCCGCCAGCGGCTTGTCGACAGCACCGAGCAGCGCTTCAGGCCAGGCGGGTGATTTGAGCCGTTGCAGGGTTTGTTCGATCTTGTGCAAGTCGTGCAGTCGGACACTCGACGGGTAACGCTCATCACCTTTGAGCGGTTGGCCGTTGGCATCGAAGAAACTCAGTGTGGCGCCCACCCCCAAGGACTCGCCGATGTTGCGAGCCATGGGTTGTTGCGCCGAGCCGTTCCACTGCACCCAGTCGAACGTCCACATGTCCCACAGTTGCGGATAATCCACGGGGGCATTGGCCACGCGGTAGTTGTCGGCTGAAATCGCATCGCCGAACGTGGCGTTGGCAATGCGCCCGAAGGCGTCGGTGCGGCCCGGTCCTTCTTCGGTGGGGTAGAGCCCGCGGTGAGTATCGTTCCAGGCAACTTTCACGAAGGTATCGAGAGACGCTTTCAGGTCCTTGCGCAATTGTAGGTGCCGGGCGTCGTAGTTCTCGGCCAGCACGTTGCGAGCGAAGCGTTCGAATTTCCAGGGGTTGAGGTAAGTCGAGGTCAGACTGGCGACCAGCGCTTGCCCGAAACTGCCCCCTTGCAACGTAGGAACACTGGAAGGCAAAACATGTTGCGCCGCGCCGCCGTCAATGCGGATCGCCTGGCCGTTGAAGCGCAACTCACCGGTGTGGCAAGCAGCGCACGTGATGTCCAGAAACTCGTCCTGACTGCCGGGGTTTTGGTGACGGGCAAAGCCTGCGGGCAAATTGCCTGGATTGTTTGGTGTGGGCTTCTGACCGGGGTCGATCAGGAAGCCAAAGCGTGCGAGGTAGTCGGGCGAAGCGAATCGTTGCCGGGAGAAGGGCAGTTCGAGGGCGGTGAACCAGTCGTAGCGCAAGCCTTTGACCTGAGTGCCTTGGGGGGTGAAGTAGTAAGTCTGGCGGTCTTCAGTGCTCCACTGCTCAAGATAATGCACCTGCTGTGCAGGCGACCAGTTGGGTATTTTCGGGTTGGCGACGTAGTACAGAACCATGGCCAGGCACAGTCCAAACAGCACAGCGATCAGCATCAGCAGGCGATATAAGAGGCGCATGACAAACATCCTTGTCGATTTGTAGCGCTTTTATGCCTTGGCGTCTAAGCTGCGGCAAGTGGCCATTACGCCAGATGCTGTGGGATCCGGGATCAGCTGCTGTAGGTGGAAGATGACAGAGCCTTCATGCTACCAAGGCTGAAATGCGCCAAAATGCCTGAACTTATCAGCATTATCCTGCTCTCATGCCGGTAGCCATTGGTCGTGGCGGCCTGATAAGCTCGCGGCTTTACTCGATTGCCCTTTAGGCGCATGAACAAGGAAATAGCATGAAACAGCATCGGTTGGCGGCGGCGGTGGCCCTGGTTAGCTTGGTACTCGCGGGTTGTGATTCGCAGACCAGCGTAGAGCTGAAAACTCCGGCGCAAAAAGCTTCCTACGGTATTGGTCTGAACATGGGCAAAAGCCTGGCTCAGGAAGGCATGGATGATCTGGATTCCAAAGCCGTAGCCCAGGGCATCGAAGATGCCGTCGGCAAGAAAGAGCAGAAGCTCAAAGATGAGGAGCTGGTCGAAGCCTTCGCCGCACTGCAAAAGCGTGCAGAAGAGCGCATGGCCAAGATGAGCGAAGAGTCGGCAGCTGCCGGCAAGAAGTTCCTCGAAGAAAACGCCAAGAAAGCCGGCGTAGTGACCACCGCTTCGGGCCTGCAATATGAAGTGGAAAAGAAAGCCGATGGCCCACAGCCTAAATCGACTGATGTAGTGACTGTTCACTACACCGGCAAGCTGACCAACGGTACCGTTTTCGACAGCTCCGTCGAGCGCGGCAGCCCGATCGATCTGCCAGTCAGCGGTGTGATTCCGGGTTGGGTTGAAGGCCTGCAACTGATGCACGTGGGTGAAAAGTACAAACTGTACATCCCTAGCGAACTGGCCTACGGCGCCCAAAGCCCAAGCCCGGCGATTCCAGCCAATTCGGTGCTGGTATTCGACCTGGAACTGTTGGCGATCAAAGATCCAAGCAAAGAAGATCCAGCCAAAGAAGACGCCGCCAAGTAATCAGCGTCTGCTTAGACAACAACGCCTCGCTAATGCGGGGCGTTGTTGCATCCGGGGTTTAGTGAGGGTAAACAAAGCGAACGGTTGCTGAACGCTGGAGTCATAGCCATTGAGGACGCCCGTGCTAGCCGCGCCGGCGGTCCAAGTCAATGAAATCTTGGGTTTTTTTATGTGAGTAAAAAACGCCCGATCTGAGCTGGCCCCTTATGAAACGGGGCTTTCAGCCGTGAAAAGCAGCTCTGTTCACAAGGTTATCCACAATTTGTGTGGATAACATTTCAGTGGGAGGAATAATGAACGCACCCTGGAGTTTCGCTCGATTCTTGCCACTCGCCGGGCGCCTGCTTGCACGCGGGCGCTTGCCGACACTGCTGTTCGCCGTCGCCAGTAAAGGTGCCAGTCAGGGGTTTCGCCTGGGCAAGGTTAAAGATGATCTGCGCTTGTTGCAGGCACTGTGCCTGGCCTACTGGCGCGGGGAGTACCGAGCCATCAGCCCCAAGGCGCTGATTTCGGTAGTCGCAGGCCTGATGTACTTCCTCAGTCCTGTAGATGCCATTCCGGATTTCCTTCCCCTGTTTGGCATGCTCGACGACATCGCCGTGCTGGCCTGGCTAATGAAAGTGCTCGACGACGAACTCAACGCCTTCCGTGCCTGGCGTAAGCGTCAGGTACCGGAAAAGTTGGCAGTGGTCGAGCGTCTGCCCGATACCCAGGAACAACTTCGGCTTCAGGGGCCGAAAAAGAGCAGAGCCGATTGAGAATCGCCTTTATTCATGCCCCCGCGCGACCTTGGTCGCTGTTAGGATTACACTTCTAGGGAAAAGTGCCGACTCGCTATGTGTCGTTGTCCTACGGGGAAGTCATGGATATTCAGATAATCACACGCGAAGGCGAGCCCGAGTATGCAGTTTTGCCGTGGGCTCAGTATCAGGCTCTACTGAAAGCAGCAGGCATTAACGAGCAGCCGGCGCCCGACGCGCCAGTGCGTCACGCGCCATCACCAGACCAGATTCTTCCGGGTCTGGATCAACTACGCAGTTTGCGCGAAGGGAAGGGCATCGCCATTGAGGCGCTGGCCCGCACGGTAGGCATCAGCCCGTCTTATCTGGCCTTGATCGAAAGTGGCGAGCGTCTACCCGACGCTGCGATTCGCCGCAGCCTGGCCTGGGAACTGACGGTGCCAGGGTGGAGGGATGAATCGTGAGCGTACGCATCAGTCGTCACCATTGGGACGGATTACTGGGGGAGCTGGACCAGGCGCGTCGTCAGCGTCATCTTTTGACGTATCGCGCGTTGCTGGAGCGTTTGCAATTGCCCACACCAGCCATGCAAACCCTGACCGCTGCGCTTGAACATCTGGCCGCGCTGGACGCCAAGGCCGAGCAACCACTGCGCAGTTCGCTGGTGATCAGCCAGGGTGCCAGCCGCTTGCCGCGCACCGGATTCTTTGAGTGTGTCGAGCGTCTGGGGCGTTTCTCCGGGCCGTCAGACGGCGTCGCCGCCGCGTCCTGGCACGCTTCGGAGGTTGTGCGAGTGTTTGAATACGAATACCCCGAATCGGCAGAGGCCTGAGTGTTTTTAAAGCTCAAGGCCCGGGCCGGTTACTGGCTGGCCCGCCGGTTGTTTCACTGGTCTTGGTTTGTGCGCCAGCCCCGAGGCTGGAGCTGGCTCGAAGGCCAGTTCGCCCGCATGGCGAACCTGGGTGACGTCGGCGCTCAGAGCTTCTATGGCCACATCCTGACCTTTCGCGGCGTCGGCCTTGGCGCTCGCGAAGAGGGCGTGCGATTACTGCGCCTGGCGGCGTTGGCGGGCGATGGGAAAGCGGCGTATCAGGTGGGGGTGATCAGCCTGGCGGGTACGCCGAGCAAGGCGCCGGATCCGGCTGAAGCCGCTCGGTGGTGGGGCATGGCCGCGAAGGCCGGGCATCCGTTAGCTGAGCTCAAGTTGAAAGAGTTGGCGGCTCGGGGTGATGCCCAGTAACGCCGCCGGTGTCTGAAGTACAAACGTGGCGTGCGGGAAACCTCACGCCACGTTTGCGTTTTGGCCGGTGTGTTGTTTGTTGAAGCGTTTTTAAGGATTTTCCCTACAGTCATCGCCACCTTCTCTGACTTCTTTCCTGACTGATCCCCTGCAAAGTCTCGCGCGCCCCATTTTCTGCGCGAGGGATTGCTCATGTTCGACCCGATTTTCCACTCCACTGCCTGCCGTTCGGTGCGTTGATGACCCACATCGCCCGCATCGAGCAGGAACTCGACAGTTTTCCGGACACSCTKWCKCTYTACCGCGAACAGCTGAARCATTGGTTTAGCCGGGCGGCGGACCAGGCCAGCCGCGCGGCGGATTTGCCGTCGCTGATGGGCATGGAACGGCTGATAAAACTCGGCAATACGACGACTGCGGTGAGCAGTGGCGACGATGAGTTTTTATCCAGTGTGGCGCAGTGTCCGGACGGCGGGATTCTGGAGGTCGAGAGCAAGTTTGAATCGGTTTATGACATTCCGTTGGGGAATATATCGGTTGATGTGATTGCCATGGATGGCGGCGAGAGCACACCGGTCAAGCTTGATGAAAACGGTAAAGGGCAGYTCGTAGGGACACCCGGCAAGTTCTACCGGGTTCATGTTCAGAGCGAAGTCACGCCGACTCAAATTGATGATCTTTTCTCGTCCTACGACGGCCTGACCAAAGAGCTGGACGACTGGCTGCGCAGTGAGTGGGCCGGGTTTAAACCGCGGTGGTCGCAGTCGACCTTTGCGGCTGCCGGTAACGGCATGCTCGCGGGCAGTTGGAAGGCGATTGTGGGTGTATGGGAC
>NZ_JBFUKU010000273.1:0-7004 GCF_056400685.1 Pseudomonas sp. P5_A12
ATCAATCGCCTGATCCGGCGTCGTAGCGTTGGCGATGTGATCGATCAACGCCGACCCCACAACCACACCGTCAGCCAAACGAGCAATGGAAGCGGCCTGCTCTGGGGTACGAATGCCGAAACCGATGCTGATCGGCAAATCAGTGTGGCGACGCAGACGGGCAACCGCCTCTTCAACGTGCTCGAGAGTCGCCGCTCCTGCGCCGGTCACACCAGCAACCGACACGTAGTAAACAAAACCGGAGCTGCCGTTCAGGACGGTCGGAAGGCGCACGTCATCGGTAGTCGGGGTGGTCAGACGGATGAAATCCAGGCCCGCTGCCTGAGCCGGGTCGCACAACTCGCCGTTATGTTCCGGCGGCAAGTCAACCACGATCAAACCATCAACGCCGGCCTCTTTGGCGTCGGCGATGAAACGCGGCACGCCGTACATGTGGATCGGGTTGAAATACCCCATCAGCACCAGCGGAGTCTCGCTGTTGCCTTCCCGGAACTCGCGAACCATTTGCAGGGTTTTCGCCAGGTTCTGTTTGGCGCCCAAGGCGCGAATGTTGGCCAGTTGGATCGCCGGGCCATCGGCCATCGGATCGGTGAAGGGCATGCCCAATTCGATCACGTCGGCGCCGRCAGCGGGCAAGCCTTTAAGGATCGCCAGGGAAGTGTCATAGCTCGGGTCGCCAGCGGTGACGAAAGTCACCAGGGCAGCGCGATTCTGTTCCTTGAGTTCGGCAAAGCGCGTTTGCAGGCGGCTCATCAGTGTTTCTCCTGCTTAGATTGTTCCATGTGGTGCATCACGGTTTGCATGTCTTTGTCGCCACGGCCGGACAGGTTGACCACCATCAGGTGATCTTTCGGCAGGGTCGGTGCGCGTTTAAACACTTCGGCCAGGGCGTGGGCGCTTTCCAGTGCGGGAATGATCCCTTCCAGGCGGCAGCATTTGTGGAACGCGTCGAGCGCTTCGTCGTCGGTCACCGAGGTGTACTGAACGCGGCCGATGTCATGCAACCACGCATGTTCCGGGCCGATACCCGGGTAGTCGAGGCCGGCGGAAATCGAGTGGGCGTCGATGATCTGACCATCGTCGTCCTGCAACAGGAACGTACGGTTGCCGTGCAACACGCCAGGTACGCCGCCGTTCAGGCTGGCCGCGTGCTTGCCGGTTTCGATGCCGTAACCGGCGGCTTCAACGCCGATGATCTCGACGCTCTTGTCGTCAAGGAACGGGTGGAACAGGCCCATGGCGTTGGAGCCGCCACCGATGCACGCCACCAGGCTGTCCGGCAGACGACCTTCCTGAGCTTGCAACTGGTCACGGGTTTCCTTGCCGATCACGGCCTGGAAGTCGCGAACCATGGCTGGATAAGGGTGTGGACCAGCCACAGTGCCGATCAGGTAGAACGTGCTGTCGACGTTGGTCACCCAGTCACGCAGCGCTTCGTTCATTGCGTCTTTCAGGGTGCCGGTGCCAGCTACGACCGGGATCACTTCAGCGCCCAAAAGCTTCATGCGGAACACGTTGGCTTGCTGACGTTCGATGTCGGTGGTGCCCATGTAGATCACGCAATCGAGACCGAAACGCGCCGCCACGGTGGCGGTCGCCACGCCGTGCATGCCCGCGCCGGTTTCAGCGATGATGCGTTTCTTGCCCATGCGTCGCGCCAGCAGGATCTGACCGATGCAGTTGTTGATCTTGTGCGCGCCGGTGTGGTTCAACTCTTCGCGCTTGAGATAAATCTTCGCGCCGCCGCAGAACTCGGTCAGACGTTCGGCGTAATACAGCGGGCTTGGACGTCCGACGTAGTCACGCTGGAAGTAAGCCAATTCCTCTTTGAACGCCGGATCTTCCTTGGCCGCTTCGTATTCGCGGGCCAGGTCGAGGATCAACGGCATCAGGGTTTCAGCGACGTAACGGCCGCCAAACGCGCCAAACAAGCCGTTGGCGTCGGGGCCGTTGCGCAGATTAGTCTGAGTCATGGGTCGCTCCGGTTGAATGGGTGAGATGATGCTTTTGTAGAGAGTGGGCTTAACTCTACCCCTGACGCGCCGACCTGAAAACCGATAAGATCGCCGCAACCTGTCAGGAAAACTCACAGATCACATGAGCCACGACCTTCCCCCGCTGAACGCCCTTCGTGCCTTCGAGGCCACCGCCCGCCTGAACAGCGTCAGTCAGGCCGCCGAACAGCTGCACGTCACCCATGGCGCGGTCAGCCGACAGCTCAAGGTGCTCGAAGAACACCTCGGCGTGAGCCTGTTCATCAAGGACGGTCGCGGCCTTAAACTCACAGATGCCGGCATTCGGTTGCGTGATGCCAGCGGCGAAGCGTTCGAACGGTTACGTACGGTGTGTGCAGAGTTGACGCAAAGCACCGCCGATGCGCCCTTCGTGCTCGGCTGCTCGGGCAGTCTGCTTGCGCGCTGGTTTATTCCACGCCTCGGACGGCTGAATGCGGACCTGCCGGACTTGCGCCTGCACCTGTCAGCCGGAGAGGGCGATCTAGATCCGCGTCGCCCGGGGCTTGATGCGTTGCTGGTGTTTGCAGAGCCGCCATGGCCTGCGGACATGCAGGTCTATGAATTGACCAGCGAGCGGATCGGCCCGGTCATGAGCCCGCGATTCGCCGGCTACGAAAAGTTGCAAGGCGCACCGGCGATAGCGCTGCTGAAGGAGGCACTGCTACACACCACGTCACGACCCCAGGCGTGGCCGAGTTGGGCACAGCAAAGTGGCCTCGACGCCAAGGCGCTGAAGTACGGTCAGGGTTTTGAGCATTTGTATTACTTGCTGGAAGCCGCAGTGGCCGGCTTGGGGGTGGCGATTGCACCGGAACCGCTGGTGGCTGAAGACGTGAAGGCCGGTCGCCTGGTTGCGCCATGGGGTTTCAGTGAAACCCCGGCGCAACTGGCATTGTGGTTACCCAAGCGTGCCGCGGACGGGCGGGCTCGGCAACTGGCGCAGTGGCTCAAGAACGAACTGCACCCAACGGATTAATCCCCGCGTTTGCACAACAGATAGGCCGCAAGAAGGCCCATCGCACCCACCGCAACACCGGCTGTCGTCCATGGGTGTTCCTGGGCGTAGTCCCGAGTAGCAATGCCAGTTTCACGGGTTTTGACTTTGACTTCTTCGYACGCATCGCTGAGCAGATGACGCGAATGCTTCAGCGCACTTTCGGCATTGGCTTTTAAGGCTTTCAGGGTTCTACGCGACTCGTCCGAAGCATCGTCTTTCAGGCTTTCCAACGATTTCAACAAACTCTCGATTTCGGCTTCCATGCTTTGCAATGAGGCTTTACGTAATGAAGTGTTCGCCATGGTGGCTCTCCTGCATTGATTGAGTTGCGTGTGTTGGTTGGGACTTCAGGGGTTGGAGAAAGTGCAGTAAATCTGCTTATCCCATTCGGATTAGCCGACACGAGTAAGACCAAAAATCACTGCTAGGCTGTAATTCACACCCTGAGGAGAACACCATGACTGACCATCACACCTACAAAAAAGTCGAACTGGTCGGCTCGTCCACCAGCAGCATTGAAGACGCCGTCAATAACGCGCTGGCTGAAGCCAGCAAAAGCCTCAAGCTCATGGAATGGTTTGAAGTGACCGAAACCCGCGGGCACATCAAGGACGGCAAAGCGGCACACTTTCAGGTGACGCTCAAGGTCGGGTTCCGGATTGCCAGCAGCTGAGTTTGAGCTAGTATTCTGGACTTGCGCGCCGGCCGAGTGCCATCTGGAAAGGCAAAGCGCTACATGTGTGTGTATCCAGCAAATGGGTGGATGCCTCTTTTGATCCGACCAGGGGAATGCGACCGATGAAGAAGTTTATTTTGGCGGGTTGTTTGTTAAGCCTTGCGGGAACTGCCTTTGCCCAAGGCAAGTCGTGCGACGAACTGAAAGCCGAAATCGCAGCTAAACTGGATGCCAAGGGTATTTCCAATTACACGCTGGAAATCGTCGATAAAGGCGCTGCTGCTGGCGGTAAAATCGTTGGCACCTGTGAAAAAGGCTCCAGGCAGATCGTCTACAAGCAGGGTTGACCACCTTCGAAACTGAAAAAGCCGACGCAATGACGTCGGCTTTTTTGTGTGTGCCGATTAAGTGTCAGCCCTTCATAACCTGCGCCAACAGTTCATAGGAGCGCAGACGATCGGCATGTTCGTACAGGTCGCAGGTAAAAATCAGTTCGTCGGCCTGAGTCTGCTCGATCAGCACGTCCAGTTTGGCGCGGATTTTCTGCGGGCTGCCCACCATCGCCAACCCGAGGAAATCACTGACCGCTTCCCTCTCGTGCGGCAGCCACAACCCGTCCATGGTTTTCACCGGAGGACGCTGAACCAGACTTTGTCCACGCATCAGCGCGAGAATCCGCTGATAGACCGACGTCGCCAAATAATCAGCCTGTTCGTCAGTATCAGCAGCCACCAGCGGCACACCGAGCATCACGTAGGGCTTATCCAATACCGCTGAAGGCTTGAAGTGGTTGCGGTAGACGCGAATCGCCTCATGCATGAACCGCGGTGCGAAATGGGAGGCGAAGGCGTAGGGCAAACCACGCTCACCGGCCAATTGCGCACTGAACAGGCTGGAGCCCAGCAACCAGACCGGGACGTTGGTGCCGGTGCCCGGCATGGCGATGATTCGCTGGTCCGGGGTGCGTGGACCGAGGTAGCGCATCAATTCGGCCACGTCTTCCGGGAAGTCGTCGGCACTACCGGAACGCTCACGACGCAGCGCACGGGCCGTCATTTGATCAGAGCCGGGCGCGCGGCCCAGGCCCAAGTCGATACGCCCCGGGTACAGACTTTCGAGGGTGCCGAACTGCTCGGCAATCACCAGCGGCGCGTGGTTAGGCAGCATCACGCCACCCGAACCGACCCGAATGGTCGACGTACCGCCCGCCAGATAGCCAAGCAGCACGGAAGTCGCCGAGCTGGCAATGCCGTCCATGTTGTGGTGCTCGGCGACCCAGAAGCGGTTGTAGCCGAATTTTTCGACGTGCTGCGCCAGGTCCAGGGAATTGCGCAGCGACTGAGTGGCGCTGCCGTTTTCGCGTACAGGCACCAGATCAAGGGTCGAGAACTTGATGTCGGACAGTCGTTTCATAAACCTGCTTCTCCAATTGAGGTCGCAGGTTTTTTCTTGCAAACGAAAACCTGCCGAATCCATAAGCGTGCTTCATGCAATGAGGGCATATACCCGAGTTTCAATAGCCACGCCAAAAAAACCTACGAAAACGGTAGGACTAATGAGATCGGGTGAACTTTGCAACAGCGGCTATCCTCAGAACCCTGTAACCGAAAACCACAAAGGCGCTTGGCGCCGGATCTTGAGGAGGCAGATATGGCTATTACGAAGAAAGCATCGGCTCATTGGGAAGGTGACCTGAAAACCGGCATTGGCTCGATCTCCACTGAAACCGGCGTGCTCAGAGAAGCACCTTACGGCTTCAAAGCGCGTTTCGAGGGCGGCAAAGGCACCAATCCGGAAGAGCTGATCGGCGCGGCCCATGCGGGGTGCTTTTCCATGGCGTTTTCAATGATTCTCGGCGATGCCGGTCTCAAGGCTGACAGCATCGATACCAATGCCGAGGTCACCCTGGATCAGGTGGACGGTGGTTTTGCGATCACGGCCGTAAAGTTGATCCTCAAGGCGAAAATCCCTGGGGCGACTCAGGCGCAGTTCGAGGAATTGAGTAACAAGGCCAAAGAAGGCTGCCCGGTTTCCAAAGTGTTGAATGCGAAAATCAGTCTGGACGCGACCCTGCTCAGCTGATCACAGCTTTTGCAATCACCTGTAAAAGATCGCAGCCTTCAGCCAGACTGCGGTCTTTTTTTGTGCTCGGACAAAACCTGACCAGCCAAAATGTGGTCGAATAAATGACAGCAGCGAAAGCGTATTAACCTGCGCGCTGCCTCAAAGGAGCTTCAACCATGAAACGTTTTGCCTTGGCGGTTATCTGTTGCGCGCTGGCCACATCGGCCCTTGCGAAGCCCAAACCCTGTGAAGAACTCAAGGCCGAGATCGAGGCCAAGATCCAGGCCCAAAGGGTTTCGTCCTACACCCTGGAAATCGTCACCAATGACGAAGTCCACGATCAGAACATGGTCGTAGGCTCGTGTGAAAACGGCACCAAAAAAATCATTTATCAGAAAAACGACCGCTGATTCGCCTCACAGGCAATAGGACTCGCTGTCTTCAGCGACAATCTCGCGTTTGGCGTTGTACAACCGGGCGCCGGGGACAAACGCTATGGACTGCCCGACCAGTACATAACGCTGGCCGGCTTCGAAATGATCGTACTTGACGGTCAGGTAGCACAACCGTTGCGACGGACCGTCCATCATCCCCATGCCCCCGCCCCCACCTGGCACTTCAAAATCGAATCGAACGAGCAGTACGTGGCTGCCGGGCATGACCTGGAAAAAACGCCCATCGTTCAACCGCTGTTTGTCCAGTCGCTCGGCCATCAACAACTTATCGTTGGGGAATGGCACAGAAAAATCGACCCAGGCCATCTGCGGATCAACCGGTGGCAACGGGCTCTGACAGCCAGCAACAACACTGGCGGCGAGCAACAGCATCAGCCTGCGCATGATGAATGTCCCAATGATTTGGTCATTCAGCATAACGCTGATCAGGTGCCTTGGCAGCCTGCCGGTGTGCCTTGGCCAATCACTTTTCGTTGTTGGTTATAGAGTTTTGCCCACGGCCGAAAGCCGATATTCCCCGCTTGCAGCTGATAGCGCTCGCCGGCGCTGAAGTCGTTGTATTTCACGTTTAACTGACAGTCACGCCATAGCGGCTGGGCATCCGGGCCGATATTGGTCGGCTGGACCGAGAACTGATAACGCACCGTCAGCTCATGACTGCCCGGCGGCACCTGAAAATAGCGTTTGCCGGTGGCGGCTTTGTCGTCGACTTCCAACGCTTGTAGCTTCGTGTCTTCCTGCTGAGAGTCCAGGTCGATCCACGCTTGCGACGGGTCATGGTAGGGCAGTCCAAATCC
>NZ_JBFUKU010000274.1:0-6992 GCF_056400685.1 Pseudomonas sp. P5_A12
GTCATGCAAGGTCCTATTTCAGAGGCGGCTGGACAGATCGTCCAGGGCCGCGCGCAAATCAGTGAACTGGAAAGTGAAACCCGCTTCCAGCAAGCGGTCCGGCAGGGCCTTCTGGCCGCCCAGTAACAACAATGACAACTCGCCCAGAGCTACTTTCAAGGCCAGGGCCGGCATCGGCATGAACGCCGGGCGGTGCAGCACGCTGCCCAGTGCCTTGGCGAACTCGCGATTGCGCACCGGTTTGGGAGCGCACGCATTATAAGGACCGCTGGCGTCTTTCTGATGCAGAAGAAAATCAATCAGGGCGATTTGGTCGTTGATATGGATCCATGGCATCCACTGCCGACCATTGCCGATCGGCCCGCCCAGCCCCAGTTTGAACGGCAGCAACAGCCGCGACAAAAAGCCGCCCTCGGCCGACAGAACCAACCCGGTACGAATCAGCACAACCCGAATTCCCAAGGCCTCGGCACGCTGGGCGGTTTCTTCCCAGGCGATGCACAACTGACTGGCGAAATCATCGATGACGGGAGGTGAAGCCTCGGTCAACTCACGCTCCCCCCCATCGCCATACCAGCCCACCGCCGAACCGGAAATCAACAGCGAAGGTTTTTGCTCGCGTTTTTCCAGCCAGACCAGCAGCGTTTCGGTCAGGGTGATGCGGCTACTCCAGAGCAACGCTTTGCGCTTGTGAGTCCAGGGGCGGTTGGCAATCGGGGCGCCTGCCAGATTGATAATGGCGTCCAGCGGTACCTCGTCGAGGTCCTCCAGCCGGGCAATACCACGCACTTGCGGGCCGCATATTTTCGCGACTTTTGCAGGCTTGCGACTCCAGACCGTCAGGTGATGCCCCTGACTCAACCAGTGCCGACAGAGCTGACGTCCTATCAAACCAGTACCGCCTGTCAGCAATATGTGCATGACTTCTTCCTCGCGTGGCGTTTAACTCTGATCACTAGTCTATTTTTATAAGCAGGGATCTTTGGTATCGGGCAGTGTCTGTGTTTAACAATAGGCCAAGCTGTCAGATCGAGAACGCTAAAAGTTATACCAAAAAACAATATTGTACAGGTTTGACCCACGGCGTAGTCTGTACAGAAAGGTAAACGAGGCCCCTATGACTGTACCTATCGCAATCATCGGCACCGGCATCGCCGGGCTTTCAGCCGCTCAAGCCCTGACTGACACAGGGCATGTCGTCCAGCTTTTCGATAAAAGCCGCGGCAGTGGCGGACGCATGTCGAGCAAGCGCAGCGATGCGGGTGCTCTGGATTTGGGCGCGCAATATTTCACAGCCCGCGACCGCCGCTTCGTCACCGAAGTCCAGCGTTGGCAAGCCAACGGCTGGGTCGCCGAGTGGACGCCGCAGCTCTACACCTACCACGGCGGCCAACTCAGCCTGTCGCCGGATGAACAGACGCGCTGGGTCGGTACGCCACGCATGAGCGCCATCACCCGCGGCCTGCTCGGTGATCTGCAAGTGCAGTTCGCATGCCGGATCACTGAGGTCTATCGCGGCGAAGAACACTGGCATTTGCAGGACGCCGAAGGCTTCACCCACGGCCCATTCAGTCATGTGGTGATCGCCACACCCGCCCCTCAAGCCACCGCACTGCTGGCGGCTGCATCGAAGCTGGCCGGGGTCGCCGCCGGGGTAAAAATGGACCCGACCTGGGCCGTCGCCCTGGCATTCGAAACCCCGCTGGAGACACCGATGGAAGGCTGTTTCGTGCAGGACAGCCCCCTCGACTGGCTGGCCCGCAACCGCAGTAAACCGGGACGCGACAACACCTTGGACACCTGGGTGCTGCACGCGACCAGCGCCTGGAGCCGGCAACATATCGATCTGTCCAAGGAAGCCGTGATCGAGCAACTGCACGGCGCATTCGCCGAACTGTTGCATGACTCCATGCCCGCCCCGACCTTCAGTCTCGCCCATCGCTGGCTCTATGCCCGCCCCGCCAACAGCCATGAATGGGGGGCGCTCGCCGATGCCGACCTGGGCCTGTATGTCTGCGGCGACTGGTGCCTGTCCGGGCGTGTCGAAGGTGCCTGGCTCAGCGGTCAGGAAGCTGCTCGTCRCTTGCATGAACACATGCAGTAAACCGCATCACCCGCGTCAATTGCTGCTGTCGAAGTGGACAGCAGCCCATCACAAAACTTATACAGAAAGTTTGACTTGTACACCTTTGAATCTATGATGAAGCCATACTGTACAGAACCTTCACTCTGTACAGGTTTGGATTCGAGGTGCTCTGATGACCCACGCCCCCGTGAAACCGAAAATCGCTATCAGCGCTTGCTTGATGGGGGCCGAAGTTCGCTACAACGGCGGACACAAGGCATCACGCCTGTGCAGTCACACCCTCACAGACTATTTCGATTTCATCGCGGTGTGTCCGGAAGTCGCCATTGGCCTCGGCATTCCCCGTGAGCCGATCCGCCTGGTAGGCGACCCGCAACATCCCGAAGCCGTGGGCAGCGTTCACGCCGAGCTGAATGTCACCCGGCCGCTCACCGAGTACGGACAGACAATGGCCAGTCAATTGAGCGATATCTGCGGCTACATCTTCATGCAGAAATCCCCGTCCTGCGGCCTGGAACGGGTAAAGGTCTATCAAGCCAATGGTGCACCGGTGGAGGGCGGTGGTCGAGGCGTCTATGCCCAGGCTTTCTGCGCAATGCGCCCTGACCTGCCAGTAGAAGAAGACGGCCGGCTTAACGATCCGGTGCTGCGGGAAAACTTCCTCACCCGCGTCTTCGCCTACAGCGCCTGGCAGCAACTGCTGCAAAAAGGCTTGACCCGCCGCGGCCTCACCGAATTCCACTCGCGCTACAAATACCTGCTGATGGYGCACAACCCGGAGCAATACAAAACCCTGGGGAATTTACTGGGCAACATGAGCCAGACCACCCCCGGCGAACTGGGTCCGCGTTACTTCAGTGAATTGATGGCGGCATTGAAAAAGTGCGCCACACGGCGCACCCACACCAACGTCCTGCGACACATCAGCGGCTACCTCAAGCAGGTCATCAGCCCTGAAGACAAACAGGAAGTGCAGCACGTCATCGGCCAATACCGCCAAGGCATCGTGCCATTGGTGGTTCCATTGACCCTGCTCAAGCATCACTTCCGCCAGCACCCGGATACTTACATCGCGCAACAGGTTTACCTGCAACCGCATCCGGAAAATCTCAGCCTGCGAAACGCGATCTGATGAAATCCCCACTCGACACCAGTGCCAGCGAAGACCTCGGCGATGATTTTAAAAAGGCCCTGGACGAAGGCTGGCTGCCCATCCGTGAAGTGGCGCGCCAGACCGGCGTCAACGCCGTGACGTTGCGTGCCTGGGAACGGCGTTATGGCCTGATCGTTCCGCAACGCACACCCAAGGGCCATCGGTTGTTCTCGGCCGAACACGTTCAACGCATCCTGACGATCCTCACCTGGCTTAACCGCGGCGTGGCCGTCAGTCAGGTCAAGCAACTGCTGGACACGCCGCAGGCGTTTACCGAGCCCGTCGAAAATGACTGGCAAGTGCTGCGCCAGACGCTGCTGCACGCGGTGTCACACCTGAACGAACGCGCTCTCGATGACACCGTCAATCAAGCCATGGCGTTGTATCCACCGCGAACCTTGTGCGAACGCCTGATGCTGCCGTTGCTGGCAGAACTGGAACAGCGTTGGCAGGGCCAGTTTGGCGCGCAGATGGAGCGGGCGTTCTTTTATTCCTGGTTACGCAGCAAATTCGGCGCACGCATCTACCATAACAACCGTCAGTTACGCGCCGCGCCACTGTTGTTGATCAATCACTCGGATGTGCCACTGGAACCTCACCTGTGGCTCGCCGCCTGGCTGATCAGCAGCGCCGATTGCCCGGTAGAGGTGTTCGACTGGCCCTTGCCCGCCGGCGAACTCGCGTTGGCGGTCGATCACTTGCAAGCCCGCGGCGTACTGCTGTATTCCAGCAAAGCCATAAACCTTTCGCAGCTGCCAAAACTTTTGAATGGTGTCAGCTGCCCAAAAATGATTGCCGGGCCCACGGTACGTATCCATCACGCCGAGTTGTCCACAAGAACTACCGAGATCGCTGATTTGTCCTTCGCCGAAGACCCGTTATCGGCGCATAAGGAACTTGTTCAGCGCAGGTTAATTTAATGAATTGTTCGGACAGCACCATGCAATTGATCTGGCTGCGCAGCGATTTGCGCCTACACGACAACACCGCCCTCTCGGCTGGCGCAGCGCGCGGCCAAGCGGTGGCGGTGTATTTGCTGAGCCCGGAGCAGTGGCTGGAGCACGATGATGCACCGTGCAAAGTGGATTTCTGGCTGCGCAACCTGAGCGAATTGAGTCGCGCGTTGGGCGAACTGAACATTCCCTTGTTGATCCGCAAGGCATCGCGTTGGGACGAAGCGCCGAGCGTGCTGCTCGATCTGTGTCAGCAGTTGAAGATCGACGCCGTACACGTCAACGAGGAGTACGGCATTCACGAAAGCCGTCGCGATGCGGCGGCGGCCCAAGCGCTGAAGGCCAATGGCATCGATTTCTATAGCTACCTCGATCAGCTGCTATTCAAACCGGGCACCGTGCTGACCAAGACCGGCACTTACTTTCAGGTCTTCAGCCAGTTTCGCAAGGTCTGTTACGACCGCCTGCACAGGTCAATGCCCGAGCAAGTCCGCGCCCCTGCCGTCCAGGCGCCATTGGCGATCAGCAGCGACCCCCTTCCATCAAGCGTTGACGGTTTCGCCACGCCCAGCGACAGCTTGCGCAAACACTGGCCCGCCGGTGAGACCGAAGCCCGACGCCGTCTCGACACATTCGCCGACGCACAGATCGACTACTACAAAGACGAACGCGACTTCCCGGCCAAACCCGGCACCAGCCAGCTCTCGGCCTATCTCGCCGCCGGAGTGATTTCCCCCCGCCAGTGTTTGCATGCGGCTCTGCAAAGCAATCAGGGCGAGTTCGAAAGCGGCAAGGTGGGCGCCGTCACCTGGATCAACGAGCTGCTGTGGCGCGAGTTCTACAAACATATTCTGGTGGGTTACCCACGGGTCTCGCGCCATCGCGCCTTCCGGCCGGAAACCGAGGCCCTGGCTTGGCGCGATGCACCGGAAGAACTGCTGGCGTGGCAAGAAGCCCGCACCGGCCTGCCGATCATCGACGCGGCCATGCGCCAACTGCTTGAAACCGGATGGATGCACAACAGGCTGCGCATGGTCGTGGCAATGTTCCTGACCAAGAACCTGCTGATCGACTGGCGTGAGGGCGAGCGCTTTTTCATGCGGCATTTGATCGATGGCGATCTGGCAGCGAACAACGGTGGCTGGCAGTGGAGCTCGTCCACCGGAACCGATGCGGCGCCCTGGTTCCGGATTTTCAACCCATTGAGCCAGTCGGAGAAATTCGACGCCGAAGGCGTGTTCATCAAGCACTGGCTGCCAGAACTGGCCGGGCTCAACAAAAAGGACGTGCACAACCCGGCGAACCTCGGCGGCTTGTTCGGTGTGGCGGACTATCCGTCGCCGATCGTCAATCTGAGCACGTCTCGACAACGGGCGCTGGCAGCGTTCAAAAACTTGCCAGCACGACAAGATTTATCGCCACCGGGATTACTTCTAAGCCGGGGCGCTGAATTACGAACATGTACCCATATTGGGTCGGGCGATTGCCTGGCTGAAAAGGAGAATGGGATGAGTCGTCCCCCCCCACGGCGCTACTGGTTGACCGGCGCCAGTAGCGGCATTGGCGCCGCGCTGGCCGAGGAAATACTGAAAAGCGGCGCTCATGTGGCCGTCAGTTCACGCTCGGTAGCAGTGCTCAAAGTCTTGTCCCAGCGCTATCCCGGACAAGTGCTGGTCCTGCCTGGAGACCTGACCAACAGCCAGCGGGTGCGTGAAATCGGCGAGCAAATTGCGCAAGACTGGGGCTCGCTGGACACTGTAATTCTCAATGCCGGCACCTGCGAGTATGTCGACGTTCAGCAATTTGATTCGTCGATCGTCGAGCACGTGGTGCGTACCAATTTGCTCGCCAGCGCTTATTGCATCGAGGCCGCGATACCCCTGCTGCGCAAAGGCACCGCGCCACACATGGTGGGCGTAGCCAGCGCCGTGACGTACTTGCCGCTGCCGCGGGCGGAAGCCTATGGCGCATCGAAAGTCGGGCTGCGTTACCTGTTCGAATCGCTGCGCATGGACCTGGCGCCGGAAAGCATCGAAGTCACCATGGTCAGCCCTGGGTTTGGCCAGACACCACTGACGGCAATGAATGACTTCCCGATACCGCTCAGTTGTCCGGTAGCTAAAGCGGCCCGGCATCTCTTCGCCAAACTCGAGAACCGGCCATTGGAGATCGCCTTTGCGGGCCTGTTCATGGCGGCGCTTTGGCCGCTGTCGAAATTGCCCAACGCGGTGCAACTGGCCATCGGCAAACGCATGGTGCGCAGCAACCCGCCGATCCAGGACCTGCTGTAAACATTGCCCTCATCGCCAGCTGTTTCCCGCACTTCACTTCATGGCCCAACGGTTCGCCTCAGATACCCAATACTGAGCGTCCGTCAGGCCTTTCACACAGCATCGGTCCTCTGCCTTACACTGCGCGCCATGAAAACCATACCCCACACGCAAATCGCCGAGCCGGCCGTCACGTGCTCGACCTGCGCGGCTTGCTGCTGTCAGCTCGAAGTGATGCTGATCACCGACACGGGCGTGCCCGAGCGTTTTATCGATACCGATGATTGGGGCGGTGAAGTCATGTTGCGTCTGGACGACGGCTGGTGCGCTGCGCTGGATCGCAACAGCATGATGTGCACGATCTACGAAAAGCGTCCGTTGATCTGCCGGGAATTCGAGATGGGCGCACCGGAATGCATCGAAGAGCGCCAGGGGATCAGCACCGCGTATCGGTAACCAGGAAGTGATCGCTCGATCCGACGCCATCGCGGGCAAGCCACGCTCCCACAGGTTAGGCGTTCTCCTGTGGG
>NZ_JBFUKU010000275.1:0-6962 GCF_056400685.1 Pseudomonas sp. P5_A12
CCCTGGAAGAAGGCTCGTGGATTTCCACCTCGTACCTGGTGGCGGAAATCATCATGATCCCGCTGACTGCCTGGCTGGTGCAGTTGCTGTCCGCGCGACGACTGGCGGTCTGGGTGTCAATGGGCTTCCTCGTCGCCTCGCTGTTGTGCTCGATGGCGTGGAGCCTGGAAAGCATGATCGTCTTCCGTGCCTTGCAGGGCTTCACCGGCGGCGCGCTGATCCCGCTGGCGTTCACCCTCACGCTGATCAAGCTCCCTGAACACCACCGCGCCAAAGGCATGGCCATGTTCGCCATGACCGCCACCTTCGCGCCTTCCATCGGCCCGACACTGGGCGGCTGGCTGACTGAAAACTGGGGCTGGGAGTACATTTTCTACATCAACGTACCACCGGGCCTGATCATGATCGCCGGCCTGATGTATGGTCTGGAGAAGAAGGAAGCGCATTGGGAATTACTGAAAAGCACCGACTACATGGGCATTCTCACCCTCGGCGTCGGCCTCGGTTGTTTGCAGGTGTTTCTGGAAGAAGGCCACCGCAAAGACTGGCTGGAGTCGAACCYKATCGTGACCCTGGGCAGCATCGCACTGATCAGCCTGATCACCTTTGTGATCGTGCAAGTCTCCAGGCCCAACCCGCTGATCAACCTGGGCATCCTGCGCAACCGCAATTTCGGCTTGACGAGCATTTCCAGCCTGGGGATGGGCGTCGGGCTGTATGGCTCGATTTTCCTGTTGCCGCTGTACCTGGCGCAGATCCAGAACTACAACGCCCTGCAGATCGGCGAAGTGATCATGTGGATGGGCGTGCCGCAGCTGTTTCTGATTCCGCTGGTGCCCAAGCTGATGAAGTACATTTCGCCGAAGTGGCTGTGTACGTTGGGTTTCGGGTTGTTCGGGCTGGCGAGTTTTTATTCGGGGGTGCTGAACCCGGACTTTGCCGGGCCGCAGTTCAATCAGATCCAGCTCCTTCGCGCGATGGGCCAGCCTTTGATCATGGTCACCATTTCGCTGATTGCCACGGCGTACATCCTACCGCAGGACGCGGGCTCGGCGTCGAGCCTGTTCAACATCTTGCGCAACCTCGGCGGCGCGATTGGCATCGCCCTCCTCGCCACCCTGCTGGATGCGCGAACCAAGACTTACTTTGATTATTTGCGCGAAGCCATCGTGCCAAGCAATCCGCAGGTGGCGGAGCGGCTGGCGTCGATAGCGGACCGCCTGGGCAATGAGACGGCGGCGTTGGGTAAAATCAGTGAGATTGCGCATCAGCAGGCGTCGATCATGGCCTACAACGATGCGTTTCACTTTGTCGGGATTGCGCTGGGGGTGAGCATGCTGGCGATCTTGCTGACCAAGAAATTGCCGGAGGGGATTAAGGTTGGTGAGGCGCACTAGCGGGCATTTTCAGTGACCCATCTGCCGCCATCGCGAGCAAGCTCGGCTCYTACAGGTTTGGTGATCACCTGTARGAGCCGAGCTTGCTCGCGATGACGGTCTGTCAGCCACTGCACATCTCAGACAGTGATCAACCGCTCCCGCAACTTGCCAATCTCATCGCGCATCTGTGCCGCGGCTTCAAACTCCAGATCACGCGCCAACGCATACATCTTCTCTTCCAAGGCTTTGATGCGCTTGGCGATCTCGCCGGGCGAGCGCAGTTCGGCCTCGTACTTGGCGCTTTCCTCGGCAGCCTTGGCCATGCCTTTGCGCTTCTTGCTGCGCGAACCCGGCACAGTGGCGCCTTCCATGATGTCGGCGACGTCCTTGAACACGCCCTTGGGCGTGATGCCGTTGGCCAGGTTGAAAGCGATCTGTTTGTCGCGACGACGCTCGGTTTCGCCGATCGCCCGCTCCATGGAGCCGGTGATACGGTCGGCGTACAAAATTGCCCGACCGTTGAGGTTACGCGCCGCCCGGCCGATGGTCTGGATCAGCGAGCGCTCGGAGCGCAGGAAGCCTTCCTTGTCCGCATCGAGAATCGCCACCAGCGACACTTCCGGCATGTCCAGGCCTTCACGCAGCAGGTTGATCCCCACCAGCACATCGAACGTACCGAGGCGCAAATCGCGAATGATTTCCACCCGCTCCACGGTGTCGATATCCGAGTGGAGATAACGCACACGAACACCGTGGTCGGCCAGGTAATCGGTCAAATCCTCAGACATGCGCTTGGTCAGGGTCGTGACCAAAACCCGCTCTTCCAGCGCCACGCGCTTGCCGATTTCCGAGAGCAAGTCGTCGACCTGGGTCAGCGCCGGGCGGATCTCGATTTGCGGATCGACCAGCCCCGTCGGCCGCACCAACTGCTCAACGACGCGGCCTGCATGCTCTGCCTCGTAATTTCCGGGCGTCGCCGAGACAAAAATCGTCTGCGGGCTGATACTTTCAAACTCGTCAAAACGCATCGGCCGGTTATCCAGCGCCGACGGCAGGCGGAAACCGTATTCCACCAGCGTCTCTTTACGCGAACGGTCGCCCTTATACATGGCGCCCACTTGCGGCACGCTGACGTGAGATTCGTCGATCACCAACAACGCGTCGGCCGGCAGGTAGTCGAACAACGTCGGCGGCGCCTGACCGGATTCACGGCCAGACAGGTAGCGCGAGTAGTTTTCGATACCGTTGCAATAACCCAGCTCGAGGATCATCTCCAGATCGAAGCGGGTGCGCTGCTCCAGACGCTGGGCTTCAACCAGTTTGTTGTTGGTACGCAGGTAATCCAGACGCTCCTGCAACTCGACCTTGATCCCTTCGATGGCGCCGAGCAGGGTTTCTCGCGGCGTCACGTAGTGGCTTTTCGGATAGAACGTGAAGCGTGGCAGCTTGCGGATCACTTCGCCGGTCAGCGGATCGAAAGCTGACAGACTCTCGACCTCGTCATCGAACAGCTCGATGCGGATCGCTTCAAAATCGGATTCCGCCGGGTGGATATCAATCACATCACCCCGAACCCGGAAGGTTGCACGGGCGAAGTCCATGTCGTTGCGGGTGTATTGCAAGTCCGCCAGGCGACGCAGCAAGGCACGCTGATCGAGTTTGTCGCCGCGATCCACGTGCAACACCATTTTCAAATAGGTTTCCGGGCTACCCAGACCGTAGATGCACGACACGGTGGTGACGATGATCGCGTCTTTGCGCTCCAGCAACGCCTTGGTCGCGGACAGGCGCATCTGCTCGATGTGGTCGTTGATCGAGGCGTCTTTCTCGATGAAGGTGTCGGACGACGGCACGTAGGCTTCGGGCTGGTAATAGTCGTAGTAGGAAACGAAGTACTCCACCGCGTTGTTCGGGAAAAACGCCTTGAACTCTCCGTACAACTGCGCCGCCAGGGTCTTGTTCGGTGCCAGCACCAGGGTCGGACGCTGCACTTGCGCGATCACGTTGGCGATGCTGAAGGTCTTGCCGGAGCCTGTCACACCGAGCAACGTCTGGTGCGCCAGCCCGGCTTCGATGCCTTCCACCATCAGGCGGATGGCTTCCGGCTGATCGCCGGCGGGCTCGAAGCGGGTGACTAGCTGGAATTCAGACATTCGATACCCCTGGGGTCGCGCCTGACCGGTCAAACCGGACAGCAACGAGAAAGACCACAAACGACCGACGTCGCCCGAGGAAAAAACTGGATTGTGCTCAATGTGGAGTCGATTGCCTGGTCTTTCAAGGCAAACGTCCTACATCCCGTGAATCCTTTGACGACGCGAATCGACTAACGGTCGAAAAATAATCGAAAAAACTTAGCGGAAAAGCCGAAACGTCTGTCGCCATCGGTCGCCGATGGCCTCTATACTAGCTCCCCGTTTGTGCACCGCTCTAGTGCATTCGGCTGGAGCGCCACACGTCCCTCCACTCTCCATTCAGAGCCGCCGCAAAAATGAGCCTGTTCTCCGCTGTCGAAATGGCACCACGCGATCCAATCCTGGGCCTCAACGAAGCATTCAACGCCGATACCCGTACCAACAAGGTCAACCTGGGGGTCGGTGTTTATTGCAACGAGGAGGGGCGAATTCCACTCCTGCGCGCCGTTGTCGAAGCCGAGACGATTCGCGTCGCTCAACACGCTTCACGTGGCTACTTGCCAATCGATGGCATCGCTGCCTACGACCAGGCTGTGCAGAAACTGCTGTTCGGCAATGACTCGCCACTGATCGCCGCTGGCCGCGTCATCACTACCCAGGCTGTGGGCGGTACCGGCGCACTGAAAATCGGTGCCGACTTCCTCAAGCAACTGCTGCCGAACGCGGTCGTGGCGATCAGCGACCCAAGCTGGGAAAACCACCGCGCACTGTTCGAAACTGCCGGCTTCCCGGTGCAGAACTATCGCTACTACGACGCCGCGACCMACGACGTTAACCGTGCCGGCCTGCTGGAAGACCTGAACGCCCTGCCCTCCGGCTCGATCGTTGTGCTGCACGCCTGCTGCCACAACCCGACCGGCGTGGACCTGAGCCCGGCGGACTGGAACAACGTGCTGGAAGTCGTCAAAGCCAAAGGCCAYGTGCCGTTCCTCGACATGGCTTATCAGGGCTTTGGCGATGGCATCGATGAAGACGCCGCTGCTGTGCGCCTGTTCGCTGAATCGGGCCTGACGTTCTTCGTGTCCAGCTCGTTCTCCAAATCGTTCTCGCTGTACGGCGAGCGCGTTGGCGCCCTGTCGATCGTCAGCGAATCGAAAGAAGAAAGCGCGCGCGTGCTGTCGCAAGTCAAACGCGTGATCCGCACCAACTACTCCAACCCGCCAACCCACGGTGCAAGCATTGTCGCCGCTGTGCTGAACAGTCCGGTCCTGCGCGCCCAGTGGGAAGAAGAACTGGCTGAAATGCGCCTGCGGATTCGCGGCATGCGCATCCAGATGGTGGATCTGCTGGCGAAAAACGCCCCGCATCGCGACTTCAGCTTTGTCGGCCGTCAGCGCGGCATGTTCTCCTACTCCGGCCTGACGGTTGAGCAAGTCACCCGCCTGCGCACCGAGTTCGGCATCTACGCCCTGGACACCGGCCGCATCTGCGTGGCTGCGCTGAACCAGAGCAACATCGACGTGGTGACCAAGGCCATCGTTCAGGTGATCTGAGTCGTCCGGTGATATGAAAAACGGGAAGCCGATTGGCTTCCCGTTTTTTATTTGTGGCAGATAGTTTTCAAAGCAGCGACTGCGCCCTCTAAACTCCCCACCATTCAAAATGTAGGAGCTGGCTTGCCAGCGAAAGCGGTCGCCCAGCCAACAACAATGTTGAATGTGATGGCCTCATCGCTGGCAAGCCAGCTCCTACAGGTTTTGTGTACATCCAGGAATTTTGCGAGAAACCCATGAAAAACGATGACCTACGCGCAGACCGCGATGAGCTGGACCACTTCGTGCCTCGCACCCCGGCCAAACGCGGCAGTAACCTGGTAATGCAAGTTGCTGCGGGTGTATTTCTCGGCGGCCTGGCCTTGTGGCTGGTGCAACTGGCCGCCACGACGCTCTACGCCAAAATGATGCTCGGCACCTTTACCTTCGGCGGTTAAGCCAGTTCGGCGGCACGCTGACTGGCGGCGTCGTCATAGGCGACATAGAGCGACTCGGCAATCTGACTCTTGATCGCTTTGGTGCTTTCCAGGCCCAGAACAAAACCCTCGGCCTTGCCGCCGGCACGGTTCAACTCCTCAGCGGTGCTGGCCTGCGTGATTGCGTCGAACAGTTTTTCGGCGTGGGGGCCGACACCTTTGGGCAAGCTGATCTGAGCGATGCTCATACGAACACCCCATTGTTGTGAGGTGTGCAGGTTGGGTGATTCATGGCGCGTACCTTTTCGGCGAATGGCCGGCAGCGCGTGTTACCACTTCCGGGCGGCCATGGTAGACCTCTGGGACGAATCTGGTAACCGCCCATGGCCGATAAACCACCGCTGGTCCCGACGAATTGCCCATGTTGCTATCCGGCGCTTGACTTCTCTTTTTGAATCAGTAACATAGGCGCCATTCCGCGATAGCTCAGTTGGTAGAGCAAGTGACTGTTAATCACTGGGTCCCTGGTTCGAGTCCAGGTCGTGGAGCCATACAAGGTTCAGAGAAAGTTTTCAAAATCTCTGAAACGCCGAAAAAACCCGCCTTCTCAGGCGGGTTTTTTCGTTTCTGGCGTTCCATCGGACTTTGGTGGATACAACCATCAGAGGGCAGGTTCCCGGCAGAGCCAAGCCGGGAATGASTTTACTGCTTCAATATAAACGTAGTCAGGGTTTGCAGATCGTCCGGGCTCAACTGCGCAAAAGGCGGCATCGGGATATCCCCCCATTTGCCGGCACCACCGTGCTGAATGCTGGACGTAACCTTGACCAGCGCCTGTGGATCATTGGCGTACTTGGCAGCCACATCGTGATAAGCCGGGCCTACGACCTTATGATCGATCGCGTGGCAGGACAGACAGGCGTTGTTCTGGAGCAGAGCCATGGCATCGGATTTTGCGGCAGGCGCCGCCGGGGGCTGGCTTGCCGTCGGGCTCGAGGCCGCCTGCACATCGGCATCGTTCGTATGAGCACTACCGTAGGTCACCGCAAGGTAGACGCCGATCATGCTCACATCCTGATCGCTGATCGGAGCCCCATACACCTTCTGCATCTTGCCCGCTTCTGCCGTCCATTGCGCCAGGCTCATGCCAGGAGGCTGGAAGTTGATGTAATCCGCCGAGTGACAGGTGGCACATTTCTGCTGGGCCAGCTGATAACCAGGCAGCGCATTGGGCTTGAGCACAGCCGTTTCCGGCGGCAACGTGATCGACAGTGGCGCTGCACTAGCCAGGGTTGCCAAACAAACCTGAGCCGCGCAGAGCAAGGTAGTCATGCGTTTCATGAGTTTCATGCGGGCCCCTCAGGCGACAGTCACGTGGCTGGTTTCTATGACATTGCGGCGGTAGCCACTAGGGTTCCAGTCAGCTCGCAGCGGTTGCGTCTCGCCCGCACTGTTACTGGCTCGCACCATCAATTGTGT